>JBJTTJ010000228.1:0-1227 GCA_046080125.1 Cuspidothrix sp. | reverse complement strand
TAGGGGTTGGCGATTGTCAAATCAGCGATGGTTTTATGATAGCTCCCTTGTGTCTAGTGCCTTGAGGGAGGTTGATGATTTCTCCAATCTCCATTAAAAAGAAGCATTTCCATTCAATTAAGGTCCCCAGCGAGTGGGAACAGTTTTGGTGGATGTCTAGCTTAATTCCTGAAGGTAGTCACATTTCCATTCAATTAAGGTCCCCAGCGAGTGGGAACCCCTCGATTTTAACACCTTACCCAGTAAGGTGTCCAGGGGCAGTTTCCGAAGGTCAGGAAAAAAAGTGATAAAACAGCTAACCCACGGCGAAAAAAAATGCTTGAAACCCTTACCCAGTAAGCGACCGAAGTTCGCAACGAAAAAATCAATATTTCAGCCATTTTACCTGACCTTCGGCCAACGCCACGCTTCGCTATCGGACAACACACTTTACCATCATCAAAACTACACAATAATCGAACTCGGCGTTTCAATCACTGGTATCCCTACTCCCCACGCTTCCACCTGGGAAAGAGTATGTTTAGACAAAGGATAAAACCTGAGATTATCCTCCTCCAACTTGACAATCTTCCTTAACCGACGACGTAAATCATTGTACTTTTCCGTATTTAACTGACATTCAAACACAGAATACTGTACCCGCTGTCCATATCCTTCCAATAAATCAGCTATCTTTTTCCGGCGTTTATCATCAGGAATATCGTAGGAAATCACATACAAAAACATAACACAAATATCAGAAAAAGTCAATCAATTTGATAAGGTTGATAATGGTGACTGGGATTATAAACAAACTGTTTAAATTTCCTCACCTGTTGGGTCAACAAATCCCATTTTGGTTGTTTAATTCCCTCATCAGTTTGGATTTCTTCAGTCATTCTTTGCAAAAAACCCCGTAAAAACTTTTTCCTACCTGAATCATTCAAATAGCACCCGCCATTTTTAAATTCAAAATCACCTTGAACATCCATAATTTTGCGATTAATTAACCACATTACCAAGGAGTCTACCAACGGGGCGAGGAACGCCGCAATTAAATAAGAAGCTAATGCTGCATGACCGTCATTTCCCTTCAGATTCTCTTTTGTTCTTCTGCCTCCTTAACAACACTCTACTATTTTTCAATTTACCTTTAACTATCGTCCTAGCAATAATTAACCTGTCTATAGGGGATAATTGTTGTTGATAACGGGATAATTGTCGGTATCCTCTAGAAATGGGTAAAAT
>JBJTTJ010000227.1:0-18716 GCA_046080125.1 Cuspidothrix sp. | reverse complement strand
TGATGATTCAACATATTTTAACTGAAGACATTTTTATTAATATTTTTAGTGAGTCACAATTTCATCAAGAAAATAATGTAGCGCGGGAATTACAAGGGGTAATTTCCACCTTTTTTACTGGAAGTTTAAAGAGAAATACTTTAGGAAGTATTGAAAGATATTATGCAGTAATTAGACGCACTGCTGCCAATATTGTTAATCATCAAGAAAAACAGAAGTTTCTCAAAGCATTGTATGAGAACTTTTATAAAGCTTATAATCCCAAAGCTGCGGATAGGTTAGGAATTGTCTATACTCCGAATGAGATTGTCAGGTTTATGATTGAAAGTACGGATTTTTTAGTACATAAACATTTTGGGAAGTTGTTAGCAGATAAAGATGTAGAGATATTAGATCCTGCGACGGGAACGGGGACTTTTATTACGGAGTTAATTGATTATTTACCTCCCCATAGTTTACAGCATAAATATAAATATGAAATTCATTGTAATGAGGTGGCAATTTTACCTTATTATATAGCGAATTTGAATATTGAATATACTTATAAACAGAAGATGGGGGTTTATGAGGAGTTTGAAAATATTTGTTTTGTGGATACTTTGGATAATACCTCTTTTGAGGGTAAGCAAATGGATTTGTTTGCTATGACTGTAGAGAATACTGCGAGAATTAAAAGACAAAATAATCGAACTATTTCGGTGATTATTGGGAATCCTCCTTATAATGCAAATCAACAGAATGAAAATGATAATAACAAAAATCGTGCATACTCAGAAATAGATAAGTTAATTAAGGCTACTTATGTTAAGGAAAGTACAGCACAAAAAACTAAAGTTTATGATATGTATTCTCGTTTTTTTAGATGGGCTACTGATAGACTAGGAGATAATGGAATTATTGCTTTTATTACTAATTCATCTTTCATTAATGCAAAAGGCTTTGATGGGTTTAGAAAAAGTGTAATCAACGAATTTGATTATATTTATATAATAGACTTAGGTGGAGATATTAGAGAAGGTGATACAACAGGTAATGTTTTTAACATTATTACTGGCGTTGCTATTACCTTTATGATTAAAATAAAATCCAAAAATAAGCTACCTTGCAAAATTATGTATTGTAATACTGAAAATTTTAATTCAGCACAAGAAAAACTTGATTTTTTAGGAAAAACTAAATTTGATTGTTTTGCTTTTGAACATATTAAACCTGATCATCAAAATAACTGGATTGATTTAACTGATAATGATTTTGATGATCTAATTTCTATAGCTGATAAAAAGAATAAATCTATTTTTGAGGTATGTTCTAATGGAGTCGCTACTAATAGAGATGAAT
This sequence comes from Cuspidothrix sp., assembly GCA_046080125.1. GTDB lineage: Bacteria > Cyanobacteriota > Cyanobacteriia > Cyanobacteriales > Nostocaceae > Cuspidothrix. Next base: position 17,378 of record JBJTTJ010000227.1, on the reverse strand, counting down.
GGGTATATGATACTGATTTAGAGAATTTAGAAAATAAAAGTATATTCTTTATTGATGAATATAATTATGAGGTTCAAAGATGGATTCAATATAAAAAAGATAACAAATATCAAGATATAAAGCAAGAATCTAATCCTGTTTTAGATAAATTTCTTAGTGAAAGAAATTTAATTAAATGGAGTAAAATGATAAAAAGAGATAAATTAAGAAAAGAAAAAACAGATATTTTTAATCAAGAAGATTTAAGAGAATCCCATTATAGACCTTTCGTAAAGAGATATATCTATTTTAGTTATATTCCCATTGATATAAAAGGTTCACAGCATTTATTTTTCCCTAAAAAAAGCTCTAGCAATCATGTTATTTGCTTTGCGAATAATGAACAGACTGATATTCTTGTTTTAGCTATTAATACTTTATGTGATTTGAATTTTTGTGCAAGAGGATCTAGTTGTTTTGCATTATATACTTATGACGAAAATGGAAAACGCATTGATAACATAACCGACTGGGGACTAAAACAAATTCAAACCCATTACCAAGATGAAACAATCACCAAAATAGACATTTTTCATTATACTTATGCAGTATTACATAATCCTGAATACCGCAAAAAATATGAACTGAATTTAAAACGCGAATTTCCCCGTTTACCCTATTATGAAAACTTCCAAAAATGGGTTAATTGGGGAAAACAACTCATGGAACTTCATATTAATTATGAAACCGTCACCCCTTATAAATTAACCCGTGTGGATATTCCTTTAAAAGACAATCAAAAAACCATCAAAGTGAAATTAAAAGCAGATAAAAATAAAGGTATAATCATTTTAGATGATATTACCACCTTAACAGAAATTCCTGCTATAGCTTGGGAATATATGCTGGGAAATCGGAGTGCTTTAGAATGGATTTTAGATCAATATAAGGAGAAAAAACCAAAAGATTCTACAATTGCGGAAAAATTCAATACCTATCGTTTCGCAGATTATAAGGAACAGGTAATAGACTTATTAATGAGAGTGTGTACAGTGAGTGTGGAAACGATGAAAATAATCAAAGAAATGTCAGAGGTTGTTTGAAAAGTAGTCTACCCATCCCTTCGACTTCACTCTCCCTTCGACTTCTCTCAGGGAACGGGGGGAAGATACCCCTTCGACTTCGCTCTCCCTTCGACTTCGCTCAGGGAGCGTTAAAAAAACCATTTACTGATAATGACCAAGTTGAGCTTTAGCCTGTTGCCAAAGAGCATCTAATTCCTCTACACTATATTCTGTGAGAGGACGTTCAATTACATCCTCCATTTTTTCCAACCTTTGAATAAATCGCTGACTTGTCCCTTGTAAACCCACACTAGGGTCAAGTTTATGCCATCTGGCAATTTGAATAATGGCAAATAGTAAATCACCTAATTCGGATTCTTGTCTTGCTTTGGTTTCTTCAGCTAAAGCTTGTTGAAATTCCCCTAACTCTTCGTGAAATTTGCCCCACACTTCATCTACATTATTCCACTCAAAACCAACTTTAGCAGCTTTTTCAGATATCTTCATCGCCGCATTTAAGGGAGGAAGACTACGACGATAACGATTTAATTTATGACTGAGTTTTTGTTCTTCTACAGTTTCTCCTTTTTCTGCGGCTTTAATCGTTTCCCAATTTTTGTGTACCTCTTCTATACTTGCTACAGTCACATCTGCAAATACATGAGGATGACGACGAATTAATTTTTGAGAAATACCCTCAGCGACTTCTTGCAGAGAAAAATCACCCGCTTCACTGGCAATTTGCGCCTGTAATACTACTTGTAATAATAAATCACCTAGTTCTTCAGCAATAGCTTTTTTATCCCCAGTTTGAATCGCGTCTACTACCTCATAAGCTTCTTCAATGATATAGGGAGTCAGACTTGATGGAGTTTGTGCTAAGTCCCAAGGACAACCTTGAGGAGAACGCAATTTCGCTACTACATTTATTAAATCTTGTAATGCCGCTAAAGTTTGATTAAATTCCATACTATTTACCGCTTTTTGACACTGCGACGACTGGGGCTAACTTTACGTTTCTTAATTTTGCCACGAGGGAGTAAACCTTGAATACCCTGTTTTTGAAATCGTTTATAACCGGAAACAGTCCAATCACTACAGGAATGACTCATAGCGCCAGTTCACAACCAAGAAACAGGGCAAAAAATTCTCCATAATATATGTAGATGGTCTTCCCCACAGTTCCCCACAGTTCCCCCCAGTTCCAAGATACATTTCCCAACTTGGCGAAAATCACAAAAACCACCATGGCCACCAACGCCAAAAAAGTCGTCAGATATGCCACTCTTAATGTTGTACCAATAATTGGACCGTGAGATAAAAAAGAGCGATGGCGCAGACTTTTTTGATAAGGTAGCCAAATCCACCGTAAAAACCCCCAACGTTGGAATTGACGGGAATAAATATCCAAATCGGGACCAAACATCAGCCCCCCAAACATATATCCACCCGCCACCAACAAAGTTATACTACTGCTACCAGTGGCAACTAAAGTTATACCTGCCACCCAAGGCATAGACCAGATAGTAATGCGATCATGTGTATTACCAGAGGGCATCTTGGCAAATTAAAACTTAAAAATTCCATCCTGAGTTAGTATAGCTGACAACCTGCCTCGAACTAGAAAAAAAAATTTTTTCTAACCCCTTGCAAAATTCCAAAAGCCTGTGCTATGTTAATGAAGTCGAAAGAAACGGGCGGTTAGCTCAGTTGGTAGAGCGCCTGCCTTACAAGCAGGATGTCATCAGTTCGAGTCTGGTACTGCCCATTAACCGTTTTTTTGGCTGTAATGAAATAGTATAACTTTACTCATAGTTTTGCTGCAAGCTTAGGCTCTAATTCGGCAAAATTATGGGTTTAGTTTTTGAAACTAAATACTGGTTGTCCCTTTTAAAAGACATAGAGTATGTTGACGAAAAAGCATTTAACAGTATCTAGGAAAATCCCGAAGAGATATCAAAAATCCTTTTCTCAATCTTTAAGTAGAACGGACTGAATAATTCAAAGTTTGTAGTGAGGAATTTATTCCTCATTTGAGGACTCAAGTCCTCACTAGCAGCTCATTTTTTTTACATTACTTAATCTACTTTGATTTATTCTCATCTACTTACTTAGGTTTGTGGTTCAACGGTGGCTAATATATTGGGTATTGGTTTTGTCTGGTTTGTCGCAGGTGACGCTCTCTTAGGCCAAGTTTACCATTCCAATTTAGACTATTAGAAAAGTCATGGCTAAAGTCACAAGAATGCTGCTAAAGTAGCCAGTTAAATTGACAGATTAATATATGAATAACAATGATTTAGCTTTTACTCCAGCTTTAGATTTAGCGCAATTAATCCGTCTGGGGGAAGTGTCACCTTTAGAGTTAGTGGAAGTATATTTAGAGAGAATTGAACGTTTAAATTCCCAATTAGGTAGTTATTTTACAGTTACAGCAGATTTGGCCATTGCTGATGCCAAACAGAAAACAGAATTATTGACAACGACTTCCGAATTGCCACCATTTTTTGGTGTCCCCATTTCCATTAAAGATTTGAATGCGGTTGCAGGTGTTACCTGTACCTATGGAAATCCGGCACTGTTAAAAAATATCCCTAATTATGATGATGGGGTAGTTACGAAAATTAAACAAGCTGGGTTTATTATTTTAGGGAAAACTGCGACCTCCGAATTAGGTTCTTATCCTTACAGTGAACCTGTGGGATTTCCCCCAGCCCGAAACCCTTGGAATTTAGAATATACTCCTGGTGGTTCTAGTGGTGGTGCGGCTGCATCCGTAGCGGCGGGATTATGTGCGATCGCTCAAGGTTCAGATGGTGGTGGTTCAGTGCGTGGTCCTGCGGCTTGTTGTGGTCTTGTGGGTATCAAACCAGCTAGAGGTAGGGTCACTAAAGCCCCTGTAGGGGAAAATTTGGCAGGGTTGGCTGTGGATGGTCCTATTGCCCGGACAGTAGCCGATGCGGCGGCCATGTTAGAGGTAATTTCTGGTTATGTGATTGGTGATCCTTATTGGTTACCAGATCCCCAACCATCATTTTTAGCCGCAACTAAAGTTAAATTAGATCCTCTGAAAATTGCCTTTAGTACGAGTATTATTCCCTTTGGAGAAGCTGACGCTAACTGTAAACAAGGGGTGTTAAAAACGGTTCAATTATTAGCAGGATTTGGCCATGCAATTACAGAACAATGGCCAGATTTTAGCGGTTTAATTGAACCATTTAAAACCGTTTGGCAGTCGGGAATAGCCGCAGCAGGGATTCCCTCGGCAGCTTTGCAACCTTTAAACCAGTGGTTATTAGCCAAAAACGGCTCTCTAGTAGAATATCTGCAAGCACTAAGGCAAATGCAAATGGTATCTCGGCACATTGTCGCCTGTTTCGATACTGTAGATGTATTAGTATTACCAGTTTATCTCCATTCTCCCATTCGTGTTGGTGAATGGGCAGATTTAACTGTAGAAGAAACTTTTGCCAAAATTGTCCATTGGGTTGCACCTTGTCCAGTTGCAAATGCTACCGGATTACCTGCGATCGCCCTTCCCGTGGGTTTCGATAGCAATGGTTTACCCATCAGTGTGCAGTTAATTGGCAAACCTGCGGCCGAATCTACCCTCATTAGTTTAGCAGCCCAATTAGAAACTGCTAATCCCTGGATTCAACATCGGCCAGGACTTTAGAGGATGTTTTAAAAGTCATGATTGATGTATCAAATATTTTTAGGACTTACACAAGTGTCACACTAAAAATCTGTTTTAGGGTGCTTTACTACTGCATAAATCCTGCAAATAAACAGATTTTTGATATCTGATGCACCTTACCAATGTGCCAGTTGCGTAAGTCCTGATTAAAATAGACTACTTTTCAAACAATCTGTTAGTTTAGTCCGTTTCTTCTGTGGCAATTTTTAACGCCAACCTACCCATTTCCTCATGACTGGGGTAGGATGACTATATAATTGATTTAGCATCAGAAACAATACAAACACCACCATATTTTTTCAGAACTGGTCTAATATTCTCCAATACTTGATCTTCTTGTTCTTGACTACAAATAGTTAGAATATAACCATTAGTCAGTGCGTGACCTTCTAAGTCATCAATAGCTTTGCCTCTATGCCCTTTACCAATCACATCCTCGATAATAGTATAGCCAGAAATACCTACATTGTCTAAAATTTTCAGGACTTTTTGTAGTTCTAAAGAATTAGTGATAATTTCAATTCTCTTGACATTTTGCACCTGATTATTCTCCTATATTCCTATGGTTTTGATTATGTTGAAATACAAAGGTATACCAATAATAATATTGAATGGGAACGTGATCGCTAAAGCCATGGATACATATAAACTGGGGTTAGCTTCAGGAACTGTCATTCTCATGGCTGCTGGTACGGCAATATAAGAAGCACTAGCACACAGTACCGCAAATAATAAAGCATTCCCCTGGGACATTCCAATTAGTTTACTGATCAGGATACCAATAATAGCATTTAATACGGGCATAAATACCCCAAAAGCAATGAGAAAATAACCTGTATCACTCAAGTCTTTGATTCTTCTGGCAGCTACCATACCCATGTCTAGTAAAAAGAATGATAGCACTCCATAAAATATATCTTGCGTAAAGGAATGTAATTTTTCCCAACCTTTTTCTCCTGTCAAAATTCCCACTATCACACTACCAACCAAGAGAAATACAGAACCGTTTAAAAAGGCTTCTCGGAAAACTTCGCCCCAAGCGAATTTTTCTTGTTCTCCTAGTTCTTGTTGTTGCCGAGTTTTAGTAAAGACTCTGACTAGGACAATTCCCACAATAATTGCTGGAGATTCCATTAGTGCTAAGGCCGCCACCATTTCTCCACCAGAATTAATATTGAGAACTTTGAGAAAAGATTGTGCTGTAATAAAGGTAACAGCACTGATTGAACCATAAGTTGAAGCAATGGCGGCCGCATTGTAGACATCTAATTTTAATTTTAGGATCAAAAATGAGTAAATAGGAACAACAGAAGCCATAAATATAGCCGCTAAAAGCGTGAGTGCGATTTGGGTGTTAATTCCACTTTTATCAATTTCATATCCACCTTTAAAACCAATTGCTAGTAGGAGATAAAGAGAAAATAATTTGGGTAATGGTTGAGGCATTTCTAAGTCAGATTGCAGGAAAACTGCCAGCATTCCCAAAAAGAAAAATAATACTGGCGGGTTGAAAATGTTAGAGAGTAAGATACTGTTATCCATTTTTTATGGGATGTTATGTGCAGATTTTTACAGTTGATTGATGACTCTTAAATATATCTTTTTATCTAGCATTTTGTAAATAGGTAAGTAGGTTTGCAAAATAAAACTAAACCATCTGAAGAAAAGTAAACTACTTAAATAATTATATATTAGACTTGTCCGAAAATTAAATGTGCGTTTTCTAAAACCCTTGTAGAGACGTTCTATAGAACGTCTCTACATTAATTCCCGGAAATGTCTATTGTGTGCGATCGCTAATTAATTCCCAGGATTAACTCCGAAAGACCTCGCCAACAGTTCCCAGATAACCTATAACGGAAAACCGTACTTTAATAATAGGTTTTCATCACTGTAGCTCAAAGTTGAACTCGATACAATCAAGGAGTGGCTAAAAAGATGCTGTTGTCAAAACAAAGTTACAAAAATTAACACAGCACAAGTAGGAGAGTGATCAACTATGGGAAATCAACTGAAAACGGCTATTTTACTGGGCACTCTGAGTGGTTTATTAATAGCAATTAGTTACTGGGTGATTGGTGGTACAGGAGGTTTAGTCATAGGTATTGGGTTAGCAGCAGCAACTAACCTATTCTCCTGGTATCAATCGGATAAAATTGCGTTAGCCGTGTACAATGCCCAACCAGTTACTTCAGTAGAAGCACCAGGACTGTATCGGATTGTCGAGAAATTATCTACCCGTGCCAATATCCCTATGCCGGGAGTATATATTGTCCCCAGTCCAACCGCTAACGCCTTTGCTACAGGGCGAGATCCTGAACACGCGGCTGTAGCTGTCACCGCAGGTATTTTAGATATTCTCCCAGAAAATGAATTAGAAGGGGTAATTGCTCACGAACTTACCCACATTATTAATCATGATACCTTAACTCAAGCGATCGCCGCTACCATCGCCGGTGCTGTTTCCTTCCTCGCCCAAATGGTGAGTTATAGTCTATGGTTTGGTGGTGGTTCACGAGATAATGACAGAGGTGGGAATCCTTTGGGTATATTAGCAACAGTAATATTTGCCCCCATGGCTGCAACTGTAATTCAGTTAGCAATTTCCCGCACTAGAGAGTTTTCTGCTGATGCTGGCGCGGCAAAATTAACAGGTAATCCTCGCGCATTAGCTAGAGCATTACAACGGTTAGAAGCTGCAACTAGACAAATGCCTTTGAATGCTAATCCAGCTTTTGAACCATTATTAATTATTCATCCCATATCTGGGCAATTTTTGGGCGATCTTTTCTCTAGTCACCCCCCAACTGAAGCCAGAGTAGAAGCTTTACTCAAACTAGAGGGACAACTGGTTCATCAATAGTTATAAGTCTCTGTATCTAAATGAATCTCTCCCCTAGAAGTTGGTTTGAAAACCCCCTTCCCCTACAAAGGCAGGGGTAGGAGGTTTTTAGAGATTATTAGTTTCATATATAGCAGGGAACAAGGAACCTTGTGCCGAACGTAGCCGAAGCAAGGGAACAGATTTAAAATTCCTTCGGTGTATGGTTTTTAGGTAAATTCTGTATCTCATTCAAGTGCATACCGCTATAATACCTTTCAAACAACCTCTAAAACTGTAATTGGTTAACGATCCTATTTTTAATTTTAGCATATCATTATGAAATGTTCATTGCTGTCAAAAATCTCAAATTAATTTGTAATTAGTTAGACAATCATTGAACTAAATTAATTAGTTTAATTTCCACCCAGTTTGTCAATTTTTCCAGACTTTTATGGTCTTCTACCACACCTGATTTAAAGATTAACTTTTCATCAATTGGAAATAGCACTGAAAAGGTATGCAGTTGTGCAAAACCACAAAGTACAAAGTTCATTATCTTCTCAGTCTCTACTGGGAATAGCGATCGCTATTGCCATGCTCGCCTCTTTATCTGTAGCAAGTATCAGTATTTTTATTGTCCTTAAATTTCGGGATATAGATACTCAAAAACCAGTAGATACTAAACCATTAACACCCAATATTAAAACAGTCACAGCACTGGGGAGAATTGAACCACAGGGAGAAGTGATTAAATTATCAGCACCAGTTTCAGGTACAGGAAATCGAGTTGAAAAAATACTAGTCAAAGAGGGAGAAATGGTCAAAGCTGGACAAGTAATTGCTATTTTGGATAATAGGGATAACTTACAAGCAGAATTAACGGAAGCTCAAGCACAAGTTAAGGTTATTAAATCCAAAATAGCCCAAATTCAAGCAGGTGCTAAACAGGGAGAAATTACCGCACAAAAAGCGATCATTGATAGACTAACCGCAGAAGGTATAGGTGATATTGATGCTCAAAAAGCAACAGTAGAAAAATTGCAAGCGGAATTAATCAATGCCGAATCTGAAAATAACCGCTATCAGGAATTATATATACAAGGAGCTATTTCTGCTTCCCAGAAAGATAGTAAAGTTTTAAACTTGGAAACTGCTAAAAAAAGTCTCCAATCAGCAAATTCACATTTAAAGACACTAGCATCAAGCAGTAAAGAAAGAATTAAAGAAGCTACTGCCACACTTAGTCAAATTTCTGAAGTCAGGAAAGTAGATATAGAAGCTGCTGTATCAGAATTAAATCGCGCGGAAACTGTAGTCAAAAAAGCCGCTATTAATCTCCAGAAAGCTTATATTAAATCCCCTCAAAATGGACAAATATTTGAAATATATACACGTCCTGGAGAATTAATTAATAATAATGGCATTCTGGAGATTGGTAAAACTAGTCAGATGTATGTAGTCGCCGAAGTTTATGAAAGTGATATCATCAAAATTATTCAAGGAAAACAGGTGCGAATAGTTGGAGATATTTTTGATCAAGAATTACAAGGAATAGTAGAACGAATTGGTTTGCAAGTCCAAAAGCAAAATCTCAATAGTACCGATCCTATCACTAACATTGATAATAGAATTATCAAGGTTTATATCCGATTAAATAAAGCCTCTAGTCACCAAGCAGCTAAGTTTACCAATATGCAAGTTAAGGTAATTATTCCTCTTTAATGAAGTAATTACTTAAAAGATAATAATTCGGGGAACAGAGAAGACTGAACTCCTGATAGCGCAGCTTGTCCTTAGCCATATTCGTGAATTTTACTTACTTTTTTATCCTCAAATGTTTAATATTTTGCAAAAATTCAGACGTAGAACTCCTTTAGGATGGTTACAACTTACCCATGAAAAAAGTCGTTTATTAGTAGCAGTATCAGGAATAGCTTTTGCTGATGTTCTCATGTTCATGCAGTTAGGTTTTCAAACTGCTTTATATGATAGCAATACTAGATTACATCGTAGTTTAGCAACAGATATTATTCTTATTAGTCCCCAAGCTCGAAGTTTACAAAGTATGTCTACCTTTTCCCGTAGACGACTTTATCAAGCAATGGACATACCAGGAGTACAATCTGCGGAGGCTATATATTGTAATCATATAATTTGGAAAAACCCCCAAACACGATTAGAAACAGGAGTTTTAATTATTGGTATCAATCCCAATAAACCAGCTTTTAATTTACCAGAAATTAACGAGCAATTGGACAAGATTAAATTACCAAATACGGTTTTATTTGATCGCGCTGCTAGGGGTGAATATCAACAAGCAATTGCAGAAATTCAAGCAGGTAAAACAGTCACTACTGAAATTAATGGTACTACAATTACTATCGGAGGTTTATTTAAAATTGGTGCTTCCTTTGCCGCCGATGGTAGTTTAATTACTAGTGCTGATAACTTTTCCCAAATCTTTGCTAGACAACCTACAAGCAGTGTGAGTATTGGCTTAGTTAAAATCAAACCTGGTTATGAAATTAATCAAGTTGTTGCCGATTTAAAGACCTATTTAAAAGATGATATCAGAGTTTTAACCCACTCTGAATTTATTGAATTTGAAAATCAATTTTGGAGCAGTAATTCCCCCATCGGCTTTATTTTTAACCTGGGTGTATCAATGGGATTTGTAGTAGGAGTAATAATTGTTTATCAAATCCTTTCTACAGATGTTAATGCCCATTTGCGAGAATATGCAACTTTTAAAGCTATAGGATATCCTCATTTCTATTTATTAACCATAATTTTTGAAGAAGCTTTAATTTTAGCCGCATTAGGATTTTTACCAGGAGTGGCAGTGTCTTTAGGACTTTATCAGCTAACACGAACAGCAACAAATTTACCCATGTATATGACGATTATACGTGGGTTACAAGTTTTACTATTAACAATAGTTATGTGTGCTATATCTGGGGCAATTGCTACCAATAAACTACAATCTGCTGATCCTGCGGATATGTTTTAAATCAAGAAACGGAAACTAATATAAAATAGTTTGTTGATTAACAGCAGCAGAAAATTGTTGATAAATATAGGATTACCATGACTAACAGTATTCATCCACAGCATAAATTGAAAAGTTTTAGTATCATGAATTATGCCAAAACTTTGATAGGTATCCTGGCGACAGTTCCTTGGAGTTTAGCTTTACCGGCAGCAGCTTTAGAGGTACAGGTAATACCGAAAAATCCCCGCTTAGGAGATACAATTTCTGTAGTAATTGCCGCAGATGAGCAAGAACAAATTAGTAATCCTACGGTGACAGTTGGAATCAAAAGATATCCAGCTTTTGCCATAGCACCGCGTAAATATCGTTCTTTTATTCCCACCACACCCTTAGAAAAAGCTGGAGTGAGAACAATTATAATTTCTGAAAGTGGGCAACAAAAAAAATTAGCGGTGGAAGTAGGCGATCGCAAATTTCCCGTCCAACGCATTACCCTCCCACCCGGAAAAGCAGGAGTACAAGCCACCGAGTATGAACTGGCGCGAGCAAAAGAATTAAAAGCCTTACAAACCCCTGAAAAATACTGGAATGGCCCCTTTCTTACCCCTAATGCTGGACGCACATCCACCAGATATGGTGTCCGTCGCTACTACAACGGCAAATTTGCCCAAGACTATTACCATCGGGGACAAGACTACGCAGGTGCAGAGGGTTCAGCAGTCATTAGTCCAGCTGCCGGCAGAGTCGCTTTAGTTGGTAGAGTATCCCAGGGTTTTAGAGTTCATGGTAATGTAGTTGGCATTGATCATGGACAAGGAGTAGTCAGCATTTTTATGCACCTGAGCCGCATTAACGTCAAAGAAGGTGATTTTGTCAAAGCAGGTCAAAATATTGGTACTGTAGGCTCAACTGGTGCATCCACTGGACCTCATTTACACTGGGGCTTATATGTTAACGGACTTTCCGTTGATCCACTACCTTGGAAATCTCAAGAAATTGATTAAATTTTCGACTTTTTTGGTTGGTAGATCCAAAATACCTGTATATAAATAGTAGGATTTACTAGAGTCATTAACTCTCTTGCAAAAATTTCCCTTGCCACAGGTCTGATGTTTGTAGCCAAAAACACACATTTTTAGCCAGGACGACCAGGAGGTGTGATGAGTATTGCCAAAATAGTAGAACAAGTTCTTGAAGATGGTCATTTGACACCAGCCATGGAAGCAGAGGTTAGTCGCATTTGTGATCATGCTTCCGAACTTTCCATTGAAGAATACATGGCCTTGGATCAACTCATGGGTGCATTATTGGCGGGAGATGTTGTAGCTGTGCCTCGCAAACAATTTATTAACGTCATGGAAGAGTTGGTACTAACTGAGGTGATCACTAGGGTTGCGGAAATTGAGGTAACTAATGAAACGTCCCTCTCCCTCGATGTAGGAGACATTACAGCTTATGCTCTTAACCGCCTCCCTCCTCTATATGCGACAACAGAAGAAGGGGCAGGATATCAGCGAGAAAAAGCCAAAACAGAACTTTTTGCCTTAATTTCTGAACAGGTTAGAGCAGCTATATCCGTTTATTTTAGATAGACCTGATTTCTTCCCAGAACGGCAAGGTATCAGTAAAAATACTGGCAATGAGATATTAAGGCAAGTTAGTACACTACTTCAGTTCTATGCACCCAATTTTGAGCCAGAAGAACTGTAATTAGCTATTAAACAGTTCATGGTTGACTGTGGACTGGTAATTCTTAATCTCGAACTAATACTGATGTACCTATGTGGACTTGGCTGTATAACATTCTCACGTCAGAATTACGCATTCTCAGGCAACCGTGAGAAACGGCCGAACCTACCAAATCAACATTTGGAGTACCATGAAAGCCAATTTCATTGCGGCCATCTGACCAAAAACCAATCCACCTATCCCCCAAAGGACTATTCGTACCACCTTTATAGATAGCACCTGTAATGGGATGTTGCCAGATGGGATGATGTTCCTTGTGTATAACTCGAAACTTGCCGGTTGGTGTTTCCCAACCCTTCTTACCAATAGCAATAGGGTAACTAGCAATGATTTCATCAGCACGGGAAACATAAGCACGGCGATCGCTCAAATCAACTATGACTTGTGTTCTCTCCACTCCTGGTTCTAGAGTCCGATTGATATTATTAACTGGATCTGTAACAGCACCTAAATTTGACTTCTCTGTTTTCCCAGAAGAACCGAAATTGATCACGGACGATTGTTGGCCAGAGGTAGGCACGGAGGCCGCAATTGCACTATCTCCTATTTCAACTGGGGAACGCTGTGAATAAACTTCCGTAGATGCAGACTCATCTAACTGCCCTGTAGTTCTCATATTGTGCCAATGGACAGCCAAAGACAAAATTGCTGTACCAAAACAGAGAAACATAACCATAGTCGCTACAGATTCATTTCTTGCCATTGCCATCGCCTAATTATTTATCCCTGACTTATGTGGCTAAGGGAGAATTGCTAACTGATTATTGTATCAACTACCCATTACCCATTACCTATTATCCATTACCAGTCAAGTATCCAGTGGACAGTTGTTCATCTGAATCACTATCTCTAATCTAACAAATTGTTGATTGTGTGTCTTATTTTTGGTTATGTTTTCCATACCTACCTGAGAGAAAATTTTGAGATTGTGGACGGGTAATTCTCCCTATCCCCCCCGTCCTGGGCGGAATTAATCCCAAACTCAAACTCGCCAAATTCAGATCAACCCCTATTTATATTTCCGTGTTCCGATTATAAATCCGTCACCTTACTGGGGAACTTTTGACTAATCATCCAGTCTAATGGTGAGGAATGATTTAGAACCAGTCCAATATATGAGTCAGTCCATTAGTGTATCTTGGTCAACAGTTGATGCAACCTATCCGCCAGCATCCGTACCAGTTGACAAACTCTCAAACCACGATCTAATTTCGCGCTGTCAAGTCGGATTGCGTCCAGACCGCGCCGCCTTTGCAGAACTATTGCGTCGCTATCAGACTCAAGTTGACCGAGTTTTATATCATTTAGCTCCTGATTGGTCTGACAGAGCCGATTTAGCCCAGGAAGTATGGATTCGGGTCTATCGTAACATTAGCAGATTACAAGAAACTGCTAAGTTTCGGGGCTGGTTAAGCCGCATTGCCACGAATTTATTTTATGATGAACTACGCAAACGTAAACGGGTAGTTAGTCCCTTGTCTCTAGATGCCCCCCGTACTCTAGACGACGGGGAAATGGATTGGGATGTTGCCGGCAATATCCCAAGTCCCGAGGAGGAATTAACAACTCGAGAATTTTATGATCGGTTGCGAGAAGCGATCGCGGATTTACCAGAGGCTTTTCGTACCACTATCGTTCTTCGAGAAATTGAAGGCATGGCTTATGAAGAAATTGCCGAAATCACCGGGGTTTCCTTGGGAACAGTGAAATCTAGAATAGCCAGAGCCAGATCAAGATTACAAACTCAGTTGCAAAGCTATCTAGATACATAATCTACATCATGTTTCCTCAATTCTATGGCAGAATTCAAGAAATATTCAGGACTGTCAGCAAAAATATATATATTTTCTGCCATTGAGAAGCAACAATGAATTCACAGGTACTATGGATATGAAGAAACGCGATTGTTTCGAGTTATTAAGTGCTTACCTAGATGGCGAAGTCACAGCTAATGAACGCCGACAAGTGGAAGAATTACTATCCACTGATGCTGCTATTAAATCTTTGTATAATAGATTGTTAAATCTCCGACGAGGCTGCCAAACTATACCTATTCCCCCTAGTGGCCAGTCTTCAGAAACAATTATTGAACAAGTATTTACTAGAATTGACCGCCGTTATCACTTAAACTGGATGTTGGGCGGTGTAGCGGTGGCTGTCTGTGTCCTGGGAGCAATTTCTGGCCTATTCTCTGGCAACTCTTTCAAAACACTGCAAATGGCACAAACACCATCAACCCCACAAACAACACCGACAGATACCCAAACGGCAGCAGATTCGCCTTTAATGGTGGCTTTAAACAACCCTGTGATTGAAATTCCTAAAACGGCAATAGCACCCACTCAAAAGCCTGTTAATCCCCTCAACTAATTTAGTTAGTCAATTATTGCCAGTTCAGTAGCCATTGAGTATTATTCCTCCTAGCTGGTAGATTTTTTCTGATGTCATAAAATACACCCAGGCAAACCTTAAAGATGAACCATTTAGATTGTAGACCTCTATATAATGACGATTATAGAGGTTTTTTGATTGCATCCGATTTGCTTGGTAATCTTCTAAATCATCTAATGCTGTTAAACGTATCATGGTTTTCTTATGCCAAAAGAAGATCCCTTCTGTGAACAGGTCAAATTATTTTTTCAACCTCACGTTGTTGCCGAAATATCAATTAACCAGCGCACTGTTTGCGGGAAAGCAATTACAATTAATAACACAATAAACTGTAAAACCATAAAAGGAATTGCACTTTTATGAATATCAAGTGTACTTACTTCTTGAGGAGCAACACTTTGTAAATAAAACAAAGAAAAGCCCACAGGAGGAGAAATAAAAGCAGTTTGTAAATTAATTGCCATTACCACACCATACCATACCATATCAATATTTAAAGCTTGGGCAGCAGGTACAAATAAAGGCATAGCAATGAAGCAAATTTCAATAAATTCTAGAAATACTCCCAGAGCAAAAATTGCTAAATTACTCACAATTATAAATCCCCAATATCCTCCAGGTAAACCCGTTAATAAATTAGTAATCAAAGTTTTTCCACCTAAAGCATCAAACACTAAACTAAACATGGAAGAACAGAATAAAATCATCACCACTAAGGCGGTAATTATGGCTGTGGAATGGCCTGCATCACGAATTAATTGTGGTGTCAAACGTTTATTAAAAGCTGCCAGTACAGTAGCCCCAACCGCCCCAACTGCACCTGCTTCTGTGGGAGTAGCCACACCAAAGAATATACTTCCTAACACGGCAAAAATTAATAAGATAGGAGGAACAACGGCCTTAAAAACTTGTTTAATTAATTTACTACCTTGAGGAATTTTCACATCCGCAGGGAGAGGTGGAACTTTTTCCGGTTGAAAAAAAGCTAGTCCTATAATGTAGAGAATATAAGAACCAGATAACATTAAACCAGGAATTAATGCCCCTAAAAATAAATCACCAACGGAAACACCAATTTGATCACTGAGAATTACTAGGACTAAACTGGGAGGAATTAATTGGGCTAAAGTTCCAGAAGCAACTATCACCCCAGCTGCTAATTTCTTATCATAACCATAGCGGATCATTACAGGTAATGATAACATACCCATGACAATGACTGTAGCCGCAACGACCCCAGTTGTGGCGGCTAAAACAGTTCCTACTAGGACAACTGCTAAAGCTATTCCTCCGCGCACACGGCTAAGAAGAATGCCAATGGTTTCTAATAATTCTTCGGCTAATCCTGACTTTTCCAAAACTGCACCGAGAAAGACAAAAAAGGGAATAGCTAATAGGGTAAAATTCGACATTGTGCCGAACCAGCTATTAGGTAATAGGAGAAGACGAGCAGGATTAAAAACCCCAACTGCCGTACCAATTATTCCGAAAACAATGGCTGTTCCCGCGAAGGAAAAAGCGACAGGATAGCCACTCATTAAAATAAAGAAAAAGCCTACAAACATTAAAATAGCTAACCATTCAAAACCCATATTTTCTCCTATTCAGCATTGATGTTTTCTGAAGTTTCTAAACGAATTTGTTCTGCCACTCGTTGATAGCCTAATAATACTGCTAAATATTTAATTGCTTGAGAAATACTTTGTAAAAGCAGCAATAATAACGCTACGGGAACCATAGTTTTAATCGGGGCGCGGGGTAAACCATTAGCATCAGAAGATATTTCCCATGTTCCCCAACTACCATCACTTAATCTTCCCCAAGATTGTAATACTGGGTTAAATGTCACCCATATACCAATGAGGCAAAAGGGGATTAAAAATAAAATTGTCCCGATAAGATCAACTAATGCACGTCTTTTTTCACTCATATTGGCATAAAGAAAATCAACACGGACATTTTCTCCATGACGTAAAATATAAACAAAGCCTAATAAGAATGTGAGAGAAAACAAATACCATTGCAGTTCTAATAAGGCATTAGAGGATAATTGAACGCCGATGAAGCGCCCCGTATAGCGGGCGACAACATTCAAGAAACCAATGCTAATGGTGAGTAAAACAAGCCAGTTGGATAACCATCCCAATGTATCAGCAAACTTGTCAACAAATTGCGAAAATTTTAACAGTCTACTGATGAAAGCAAATCTTCTTGATTCACGCATAGAACATAATAGATTAAAGGTATTGACAATACTTAACGGAGGATACAGACAGGGAATTTATCCCCTGTCTAGCAGTTACTTAACGGACTCAGGAATTTTACCAGTGTTTAGTCATCCTTAGATGACATGACTTGGGCTGTTACCATAGTCTGAGTTCCTTATGAGATATGGATTTTACCTTCAAGTCACTAAACCCATACTGGTTCCTCAATTCTTACTCTTAATTAATCAATTTTTGTATCTCCCAAATATCCAAATTTGTTAATTGTGCTGCTTGTTCTACAGACATTCCATTCTGTAACAAATTCATAGCAACTTGTTTCAATTGCAATTCAGCTTGTTCAGCCCGTTGTTTTTCTTGTTCAGCCCGTTGTTTTTCTTGTTCAGCCCGTTGTTTTTCTTGTTCAGCCCGTTGTTTTTCTTGTTCAGCCCGTTGTTTTTCTTGTTCAGCCCGTTGT
>JBJTTJ010000226.1:0-16660 GCA_046080125.1 Cuspidothrix sp. | reverse complement strand
TGGTGGTAGCCTTTTTCAGAAACTTAATTGGAACACAATCGCGTCTGGCTAAGGCGTGAAAGTCTACTGAGGGATAACTGCTCCCATGCTCCCATTGAAGTAGAAAGTAAAGTCTAGTTTTGTCTAGGTTTTATATAGCAGAAAAGAAGATAAAGAACGTCAGTTAAGTTAAGAGGTAAGAACGCTGTTTAATTTACATCTGTCTCGTCAACAAACGACAACACCCACCGCGAAAACTAATATTCCCTCAAATGATTGAAAACAGGGGGCGCTGTAACTAGTTTTCATCACTTGTTCATCGAGATGGTGAAAGGTAGTACATCCCTGGCTAGAATGAACAGGAGGAGGGAGTTGAGGAAGTGAGTAGATGGCTGGGTGTTGTTGTTTGTAAATTTGTACTAGAATTGAATAGTTAAGAGACAGTGAAAAAAGCGCCTTATGTCTATTATTGCGCTCAAAGCGTGGTATCTACCGGATTATGAACCGATTACAGAACTGGAAAAACGTCCTCCAGACATTCGGTTAAGTAAAAAAAGTTTATTAAAATCAGGACTGCGAGCAGACTTTTTAGAGGATAGCGACGCAGTGAAAGTGTCAATTTGGTTTGCACGCTACCTAGAAGGGGAGAATATTGAGTTTTATATTGAGGGTAGCGGTGGATATACAGTTGCTAACATTGACTTAATTAGTCATGAAATCTATTTTACCAAACAGTCTATATTATCGCAATTAGATCCAATAATATATTTCTGTTATCAATCTGAATATCCTACAGCGAATGAACTGCTAAAAGAGGAATTAGTTACCAGTTTAAATACTATCAATGAGAAATCCCGTTTTCCCTTAACGTTAGTAGAATCATCTCGTCCTAAAAATGCTTCTGTGCGTTTGAGTCGTACCAGCATGAGAAAAATCCGCAGAAGTTTGTTATTTGTTGCTGATAGCACACCCATAACTAGCATTGAGACTAAAGAAAGCAATCAACTAATACCCAGTCCTCATGTCTGTTTAGAAATAGGTTACGCTTTGCACAGCAAAAGGTCTGAACAGATTTTACTTCTACAAATGCAGCGTCCAGAACTGGAAGGAGAATTTCCTTTTGATTTACCCACACAACAATTTTTACAATTCCAAGATAGGGATGAACTTAGTCAAGTGTTAACGGGGATGATAGAAACTCAATTAGTTAAGTTTAAACTATTCTAAGAGGTTGTTTTAAAAGTAGTCTATCGTAATATTTACCTCCCTTAATTCCTTTGCGTCTATCTGCGTCCATATGCGTTTTATTATTACTGTTTGTACCTCGCTTGAGTGGTAATTACTATAGAACAATTGTGGTTAAATAATTTGTGATAAAAACCGCTTAGTTCTTTCCTCCTGGGGACTATTAAAAAACTCTTCAGGAGTCGCAGTTTCCACAATTACACCACCATCCATAAAAATAACACGATCAGCCACTTCTCGAGCAAATCCTACCTCATGAGTCACAACTACCATAGTCATGCCATCATTAGCAAGCGATCGCATCACGTCTAAAACCTCTCGCACCATTTCTGGATCTAAGGCTGATGTAGGTTCATCAAATAACATTATTTTCGGTTGCATAGCTAAAGCACGGGCTATAGCGACCCGTTGTTGTTGGCCTCCAGATAATTGGCCAGGATATTTTTGTGCTTGGGCTAAAATTCCCACTCTTTCTAATAATTGAAAAGCTGTTTCTTCTGCTTTAATTTTAGTTATTTTCCTAACCCATATAGGGGCTAAAGTAATATTTTCCAGCACTGTTAAATGGGGAAATAAATTAAATTGTTGAAATACCATACCCACTTCTTGACGAATGGCCTCAATATTTTTTAAATCATGAGTTAGGTTAATTCCATCAATAGTAATAGTTCCTTGTTGATATTCTTCTAAAGCATTAAATGTTCTAATAAAAGTTGATTTTCCTGAACCAGAAGGTCCTATTAAAACTACAACTTGTCCCCTAGCTACTGATAAACTTACACCTTTGAGAACGTGAAATTTACCATACCATTTATGTACATCTTTAGCAATAATGATTGATTCTAAATTTGATGTTGTTATTGCCATTTTTTTACTCCTTGTTGTTCAGATACCGGACTTCTTAAACAAGTTTGCTATCTAATTGTTTACGTTTTCTAACTTTCTAGCAGTAATAGCCATTACATAACAAAATACCCAATAAATGACTCCAATGAATAAATAAACTTCTGCATATCTTCCTAAAAATTGCGGTTGTGCTAATATTGATCTAGCCATTCCTGTTAATTCTACTAACCCCACTAACGACAGTAAAGAAGTATCCTTGAATAACCCAATAAATTGCCCCACAATAGCCGGAATTACCGCTTTTAATGCTTGAGGTAATACAATGAATATAATTATATAGGGAGTATTTAATCCTAATGCTTTACCCGCTTCTATTTGTCCTTTAGGAATTGATTGTAAACCTCCTCTGACATTTTCGGCCATATACGCTGCACTAAATAATGTTAACCCTGCAATACCTCTAACTAAAAGATCTAATCGCAAATTCTCTGGTAAAAATAAGGGTAACATAACCTGGGCTAAAAATAGAATACCAATTAATGGTAATCCGCGCACAATTTCAATATAGAAAATAGAAAACCAGTGAATTATCCTTAATGTACTTGTTCTTCCTAATGCGAGTAATATTCCCAATGGAAAGGAAAGCGTAATACTAACTATTGCCATTAATAATGTTAGTAATAAACCATTCCAGAAGTTTGTAGAGACGGGTTTTAAACCTACACCTCCTCCAATTAACCAAAGAATTAGGGGGAAGGATAATAACCATATTAATGATGTCCAAGGTTTGAGTTTATTAGGGAATTTTCTCCCTGTGAAAAGTCCTCCTAATGATAAAATTGCGATCGCAAATAACCGAATTTTATCAACTGTCTGTAATGGGAGAATTAATAATACTATAATTCCACAGAAAGCAGCAATACTAAAATTACGTTTTGTGAATATTTGCTGTTGTTTGAATACTCCTATTGTCATACTGGTTAAAGTTGTGATTATTGCCAAAATAACCCAAATACGCCAATATAAACTTTTAGGAAATCTTCCCACTAGAAATAAATGGAAATTAACTTGTACTACTTCCCATTGGGATAACGTAATTAACCAGTTAGTAAATCCTTGAAATATCCAAAATATGAATATTATTGATAGAATTGACAATAGACTATTGTACCAGTTGTTAAACAGATTTGTTTTTAACCAGTTAAGTTTGTCATTTATGATGTTATTCATGTTTTTCTGTGGTATTTTAGCTTTATAAGGTTTTTGGGTAGGGGTAATTCATGAATTACCCCTACTTTTGACTAATAATATGGTGCGTTACGCTGTCGCTAACACACCCTACGATTTATTTTTCTTTAATTTGTACAGCATTGTTAAATTGATTCATGATTAATGAAATCGTTAAACTTAATGTGAGATATGTTAACATAATTAAGATCATTACTTCTACCGCTTTTCCTGTTTGGTTAAATGTGGTAGAAGCTACAAAATAAATATCTGGATATCCTACCGCGATTGCCAAACTGGAATTTTTTGTTAAATTCAAATATTGACTAGTTAAAGGTGGAATAATAACCCTTAATGCTTGGGGTAAAATTACAAATCTCATGGTTAAAGTGGGGTTTAAACCGAGAGACTTGGCCGCTTCCCATTGACCTTTTTCTACAGATTTAATTCCGCCTCTAACAATTTCTGCAATAAACGCCCCAGTGTAAAATGTCAACCCTAATAACAATGTAGAAAATTCTGGAGTTAAGGTAAAAAACGGTAATTCTATGCCACTTTTACTCAAGTTTATTAAACCTAAAATACTGATTTTATTTGCAGCTTTGGGAAAACTCAAAAATACCGCAAAATACCAAAATAACAACTGTAGTAATAATGGCGTATTTCGGAATATCTCCACATATAATAAACTAATATTCCTGACTAACCAATTATCTGATAATCTGGCAATTCCCACAGTTAAACCAATAATTGAAGTTAAGAAAATTCCTAAAATTGCAATACGTAAAGAATTGAGTAACCCAACCCACAGGGCTAATAAATAAGAGTCTGTAGGTTTATATTTAATTAGCTTTTCTCCAATATCAAAAGATGCTTGTTGTTGCAAAAAATCAAAACCAAAATTAATTCCTAGCTGTTGTAAATTACGGTTGACATTTATGACAACTGTAGTGAAAATAGCAACTACTAAAAATACTACAATTGCTTGAGTGAAATTCTGCCAAAAGCGTTGACTACGCCATAATGGAACTTGAGAATTATTCATAAATCGCAATAATGATGAACCTTGATAAATAGTGAAATATTACCTAAAAGGAGGAGCATAAAGCAAGCCATTTTCATTCCATAATTTATTTTGTCCCCGGGGTAAATTAAAGCTGCTTTTTCTCCCCAAATTTCGCTCATATATTTCCCCATAATTGCCCACTTGCTTAATAATATTAAAGGCAAAATCATTAGTTAGACCTAAACCAGTACCTAAACTTCCTTCTACTCCTAAAAAACGTTTAATTTCTGGATCAGAACTATTTTTTAATTGGTCAACATTTTGGGAATTAATACCTAATTCTTCCGCTTTAATTAAAGTATAGACAGTCCATTTAACAATATCACTCCAACGAGTATCACCTTTAGCGATCGCTGGTGCAAGAGGTTCTGAAGAAAGCACATCATTTAAAATAATATGATCATCAGGTTTTGCTAAAGTAGAACGTCGAGACACCAAAGCTGAACGATCAGCAGTTATACCCTCACAACGTCCTTCATCATAAGTTGCAAAGGTAACATTTACATCTTCAAATACTACAGACTTATAAGCAATATTGCGCTTCCGCATTTGATCAGCTAAATTTTGTTCAGTAGTAGTGCCCGTTTGCACACAAATAGGCTTATCTTTTAAATCTTGAAGAGACTTAATACCGCTATTTTTCCGCACCATTAAACCTTGACCATCATAAAAAATAACTGGCGCAAAATCCAGACCTTGGGCAGTAGCGCGACCAAAAGTCCAGCTAGTATTACGACTGAGAACATCCACCTCCCCAGTTTGCAAAGCTGTAAATCTTTCCTTAGAATTGAGAGTACGATATTCCACCGCATTTGGGTTATCAAAAATACCTGCTGCTATGGCGCGACAAATATCTACATCAATACCGCTATATTCTCCATTAGTACCGACAAAACTAAAACCTGGTAATTGCCCACTAATACCACAAACTAATTTTTTACTTGCTTTAATTCTTGACCACAGATCACGAGTGACAGGTTTACTGGTACTGTGAGAGTTAGAACTACAAGCAGCCAATATTAAAGCTAATAGTGTCAGTACCGACCCACGGGCTAGTTTAGATACATATTGATTCATCCTCAACACCCCCAAAATAAGATATTTTTAGCCAGTATCGCTAAGTGAGTATATGAAATAACTATCATCAACTAATCTAAGGTACTGGTTATAACTATAAACCGATACAGAAATTATTTCTATAAGCAAGGACAAAACGATCAATTCCTGCTAAATCAGGATGAATAGAAATGTTCCGATAATTACCATTATTTTCTAATAATGTTCGTACCGTTTCCGCTTGTCCTGCCATGATTTCAATCAACCACACCCCACCAGGACGCAAATAATCACAGGAAACTCCTATTAAATAACGAATATGGTCTAAACCATCTGCACCACCATCCAGGGCTAAATGGGGTTCATGTTTAACCACTTCTGGCTGTAAAGTCAGTATGGTATGACTGGGAATATAAGGAGGATTTGAGATCATGCCACTAAACTGACCTTTAAGATGTTCTAGGGGTTGCCACCAAGAACCTTGATAAAATTGAATTTGCTCCCCAAAACCCAGATTTTTAGCATTGGTTTGGGCTACAGTTAAGGCAGCACTGCTAATATCTACAGCATGAATTGTAGCATTTGTCAACTCTTCAGCTATGGAAAAAGCGATCGCCCCGCTACCAGTTCCCAAATCTGCCCAATGCCCCGCTCTCATGTTATCATTGGCGGCAGCTACGGCCAAATCAATTAATATTTCTGTTTCTGGTCTAGGAATTAAGACTCCTTGGTTAACCGTGAGTTGAAACCTGCGCCAAGAGGTGATCCCAGCAATGTATTGTATTGGTAAGCGCTCATTTAATCGTCTTTGCCACAGTTTTTCTAATTCTGTTAAAGACAATGAAATGGGAATTTGCTCCCAGGTTTTGAAGGTTTCTAAACGTAAGGTTAAGCGATCTAAATTAGCTATTGTTTCTAATAGCCAATCTATCTCTTTAGGAGATATATCCGCCGCCATAGCAGCTTGAATTGCCGCAGTTCGCCACTGCCAAAGTTCTAAACCAGAAACTATTTGATTTGGCTTTAACATAGTTGACAGGGAACAGGAAGGATCAGGGATCAGGGAACAGGCAATAGGAAATAGGTTGCAGAAAAATTTCCTCCTGCTTCCTAGATACTGATACTATTTTTTCTTTTGTTGTTTCTGAATTATAGAACGAATAAATTCGATTGATTCCCGTGATGGATACAATAGGATTTTATTAGCAACAGGATCATTGCTACTATTGAGAGTCTCAATTACTCCATATAAATCTACGACTTGGATTTCTGTATTTGCGGCCTCCTTAGGTTGGGCTTTTTTGAATTGTTCTAAATGGGCTAAGGCTTGTTCTTTTTCAAAGTAGAAAGGAATCAAACGTTGATTACCTTGGGAAATGGTTAAATAGTTATTTCCTTGTTTGAGTTTTGGTACAAATAAGGGGATACCATTGAATTGTTGATCTTTGCCGCCTTTATTAACCATATTTTTGGCTACATCAACTTGTTGTTTTGTAGGTACTAAGGTCAGGATTACATTGGAGTCTTTTTTCTTATTATTTTCTAAGACTAATTTATAGTAATCTGCTAGAGAAACTGGTCGGACTTCGATAGTGCTTGCTAACTGAGGATTTTCTTTTTTTAGTTTACTGTCTAGAAAAGTTTGGGCATCTTTTTTACTGATAAAAAAGCCTATTTGCGAAATAGTTTTCGAGTCATTTTTTCTGGAGATGATGACAAATTCTCCTTGAGGATTGGTAAGTGTAAAAATGGGTACTTCCTGTAAGGTTTTGACTACTTGCTCCTGTGGTAGTGCTAAAGCTTGTATATTATTCATGCCTGATAGTCCTGCAAACATGACGCTACTTGCTAGACCCAGTGTTATACCCCAATGTACTAATAATTTCATGATTACTCCTTGTGTTAAGCTGTTGTGCTGTTAAGTTGGATAATTAATACAAGCAAGATGCTTGTGCTACTGTAACTTCAGGTTTTCTGATTATGCAGTTTAGCTGCACATCAGCTTAATTCTGTAGCCCCAGCCAAAAGTTTTACAGTGATATTATATTTCTTCGCTACGGATAAGTTATATCCTGATGTTTTGAATATCACAAGTGACGGGGAAGAGGTGATGATTTAACAATTACCCATTTAAACTTGACTTTGTAGTAGGTAAGTATAGGGTGCGTCTAGAGATTGAACGGTACTAGATTTGATTGTATCTAAATAGCGTAATAAAAACTGGACTTGTTCATAATTGGGACGATAGGAAAGATTACCTTGTTTCTCAACTAGGGGGGAACTTCCTGGTGTCAAAGAAGCTATGGTTTTATAATCGGGGTTTTGTTGAGATTGGTGAGTTAACCAGAGTCTATCGGCAGATGCAGGAATTAAACCTGGTGGTAGTTCACCTTCCAAGAAAGCTAATAATCGCTGTTGACAGTTGCGGGTATTGATACCACGACTTTCAAATAACTGCAAGACTTCGCCAAAGGATAGAGTCCGGTTGGGTAATATTTTCAGTAATTCTGAGAACAGGAAATAATCTGTGTATTGTTGTTGAGGGATGTCTAGAATTTGGGGGTGTAAGGGCAACATGGCTAAACCTAATGCAACGCGGCTACAGTTGGGAGTGCCATTTTCACCCAGATATGAATCCTGAATAATTTTGGCATTGGGTAGTTTTTGTCGTAACCATCGGTTGATAGTACCAACGGCGGCTACACCACCGCCAAGGATGGCCTGATTAATGGTTTCGGTGGGAATACCACGGGCTACTAATAATTTATTTAGTTCTCGATTGAGACGACGAACAAAGGGGACAAATACTTGGCTTTCTAGGTCTCGTCGTTGTAATACCCAGCGTTGATCTGCCAGTTCCAGGGTAAAGGCTTCTTGATGCTGTAGAATTAATTTCAAAGCTAAGGCTGCATCTAATAAGGCTTGTCCGAGGGGGGAACTTTCTAGACGTTGTTGAAAGACTATTCGCGCTTGTACATCTGGTTCTCCAACTTTAGGTAATGTGAGTGTTTCTAAACCTAAACTAGAAAATTGCATTTGGTCTAAACCAGGAATAGAGGGTTGCCAATTCCAAGGATTAGTGTTAGCAGACTGACTATTAGAGTCTCCTAGTTGACGGGTTTGGCGGGATTTTGGTGGTAGTAGTAATTGACAAATAATATCCTGTTCCATGCCTTTACCGGCGTAGGCAAAATTGTGGAGCATGAAATGGTTATGTGTCAATTCATCTAAATTTGCTGGTATGTCTACTAAGGACATTTCTGTGGCGATCGCCCCAATATTGATGGTGAGGGTGTTACCTAGAAGGGGATAATCACTGGTTTTGAGAACCTGTAAATCCTCATTATTATTGGTGATTTCGACTGGTTGACCATGAAAAGTGTCTAGTTCTGGGAGCAAGGCGGCGATCGCTTCTTCCACAAATAAGATTTGTTGGGGATGGGACACCAGTTGACTGGTGAGAATCGCCTCTCGGATATTAAAGCGATATTGTTCTGTCCAATTAGAAGGACAACTACAAATCACACCAGAGATATTTTTAATCACTGTGGAGAAATTGGCATTATTCATTCCCAAAGCATTGGCAATTAAGGCCGGTGTGGTGCTTGTTTGACTCGATCTCAATGTTAAGAGTAATTTGGAGAGCGATCGCACAACCCAAATTAATGGCCCAGCAAAAAATTCATTTAACTGCAACATTGGTTCCCATTTCTGCCGTTCCTGTTGGTAGGGAACTCCTATGTGCAAAAAGGGCTTTAACTGGGCTGAATATATGTGGGTAGCGGCAGTTTCTCTCATGTCTTTGCCCTGATTGGCGGTGGAATTAGTTGGTAAATAAACTTCCGCCGGCAACCGAAATGATTGTTCAAAAGTGGAACTTCCGTCTTGCTGTTGTGCTGACCAATAAATTGGATACACTACCAATTTTGAGCGGTTTAATAAGGCGGCAGAAATACCCGTTGTCCCAATATCAATTCCTAAATACCAAGTGGTATCTACATTATATCCTGTCACAATCTCATGATTGTCATCATTAGGAATCGAAGGTTGGGGAATAGTAATCGGCGATTGTTGATTAGTAACTGGAGATTCGGAAATGGCTACTGTTTTCTCTTCTATATATGTATCTCTCGCTTGAGTTTCTATTCCCGTAGCAATAGTCAAACCTAAATCCCCGAGGTTACTTGCAGCCCCATTTATATTATCCGTCTCAGTTTCAGTGTTTAATGCTGGTGTATTATCTAATGTTGTCTCTTGATTATCCCCTGTCGTTACTGGCGATAATGTGACTGAGGCCATATCTGAGTCTGAATTATCTAAGGAATCACTTAATGTTAACAATGGTAATTCTTCATCTTCCCCATCAATTAATAATTCAGTTAACACCGTAATTCTATCAATGCTATTTTCTTCTGGAATAGGTTCTAATTGGGTTGGTGCTGATAAGTCTATTATTTCCATCTCCTTATTACTCTGTCGATCCTCAACACCACTCTTTGATTGTAGATCTTCTAACTGTGGTTTTGATGTTATTTCTGCTGTATCGGCAGCAGTTTGATTTAATAAATCATCTTGGATACTTTCCGAATTGATAGCTAGATTTCCATCTCCTGTAGGGATAGTTGCATCAAAAAATGATAGATCATCTAACGGAACAGGAATTTCTACATCTACATTAAAGAAACTGGCATAGAGTTCGTCTATTTCATCCGTACTTGCTCCTGGTATATCTTCTTCCGATTGGGGTATTTCAGCTAATAATTCTGTATTTAATGTGATTGGTACTATATCTGGAGATTGGGTTTGTGGGGATTCAATTTCTGACGGTACGTTTTCTGCTATAACTGCATCAGGAATTGCTAGGGGTGGATTTTCACTGTCTAAATTATTTGATTCTTCTGGTAGCGATGGTGGAATAGGTTCAATATTCACCTCAGAAACCACAGGTTCATTTACTATGACTTGCTGTTGTAAATGCTGGGTCAAATTATTCAGAAAATTCGCCATTAATTGCTCACCCTGCATCCCATGATCGTGCATTTTGGCTAATGCTTGGGATAGGGATTGATAATAAGTATTAATATTACATTCTAAGGTTTCAAAAATAACATTGATAGTTCCATCTAGAGCTAGTAAACGTTGATCTAAGTTCTGGGTAAAACTAGTTAGTTGCTCAACTCTTGCGGCTGATTCTAAAATAGGTGTAGTACCAGAAGTTATGGCTTCTAAATTCCCTTGATTAGCGCTATCGGTATGTAATTTCAAATGAGATCCTAAACGACCCTTGAGAACTTCTAAAAATTCAGCAATCATCTGTTCTTGATTTGCCAACTGCTGGTTTAAGGAATAGTTTTGCAGTCGCTTTTGCTCTAACTGTCTAATTTCCTCTATCAGACTACCTCTTTGTGCCAAGAGTTTGGATAATTCTGCTTGCAATGGCTCAAGTAAAATCTTGAGTTGTTCTTGTATTCGTGATGTAGGAATATTAGTCGCTTCTTGTTGAGATAAAAAATATTGCGATTCAGTTTCAACGTTACTCTGCTCTTTAAATTGCGTTATCAGGGCTGACAATCCTGTTGTGGGAGATTGATGGCTAGTATTCTCTGGGATTTGACGCTCTGCCTCTTGATCCTCATCTAGCTTGCTTAAAAATTCACGAACACGCTGCAAAATTTCCCTTTCTTGTTGTCCTTGATTAGAGAGAAATTTAGACAGACCTTTATTACTGTGGGATAGTAATTGATCAATATCTCCAATTAGTTGCTTAATTTCATTAGTATGGGAAGTCACGTTAAATTACCTGAATGAGAAATGTACGTTGATTTGTAAGGGATTGACAATTATGGGGGTTTTTACTACTAACATTCTTACTTCATACTTATCAAACTAAATGATGTAATTGGATTTTACGGTAATCTGATTTGATTACTGAATTTACCTATGAAGACAGGTGACAGGTAAGGGTATTCCTGAAGATGGCAGTGGATAAGGTTTTTTAGACCATACCGCAGACCATTTCCATAAAAATCAAGTCATTGTTAAATTTTGTTGCAATCTGTCAAATGCGAAAAATTCAAATTTGATAACGTCGTTGGAAAATAACAGTCTTGTGACGATGATAGCAGCTTTAATAATCAAGATGTGGTGATGGAAGAAAGATATAATACAAATGATGCGGCTCACAGATGGATGGTTTCCTCACCCACCTATTAATGGCAAGCTAAAAAAGCAGGAGTAAGTTACAGCACATCGGTGGTGGAGTAATGTTTGTCTATGGTCAAGGCTCTGAGATATATTTTGATTTACAGAAATATCCGGTAAGCGTAGCCTCTGAGAGTGTCAAAAGTCCTTAATATTAGTTATGTGGCATGAGTATGGCTGATTCCTTACCAGGAGAACCAGAGTCAGATTTGTCTTTTCCATCTTCTACCCGAACCCAGTTACAGAACCGACCACTACAGGTAGAAAGTACATTGAGAATGGTAGAGACGGCTTTTTTAGCCAGTGCGGCTAGTTTAATTTGGTTTATTAACTTCTATTTTCCTTTTGGTCCGGTATTGCGGGTATTTTTCCCTATCCCTATTGCTTTAGTCTATTTGCGTTGGGGGCAACGGGCAGCGTGGATGGCGGCGGTAACTTCTGGGTTACTTTTGTCTGTTTTAATGGGACCTGTTCGCAGTGTGTTGTTTGTCATCCCCTTTGCCTTAATGGGTGTGCTGTTAGGGGCAACTTGGCATCGTCATACGTCCTGGATTGTTTCTATCGTTTTAGGAACTATGTTGGGGACTGTGGGAGTGTTTTTTCGCCTGTGGTTTTTGTCTGTATTGTCGGGGGAAGATTTATGGGTGTATGTGATTAATCAAGTAACGGCAGTGATTGAATGGTTCTTTTTAAAGTTTGAATTGTTAATGACTCCTAACTTATTAGCGATTCAATTAGGAGCGATCGCTCTGGTTGTATTAAATAATTTTATTTACTTATTTTTAGTGCACCTGGCTGCTTGGTTACTTTTTGATCGCTTAGGAAATGCCATTCCCCGTCCACCTCATTGGGTACAAGTGCTGATGGATTATGAGTAAGTTGGTTGACTGTTCAAGGTGTAGAGATTTTCAGAGCTTTTACTTTTCTGGATCAAGCACAATGCATTGTGCTGATCTCATATCCACCTCCTTAGCCTCCTCAATTCTACTGTATGATTAATATTTACACACAAGTTGCCCAGGGTGAAGCATGGTTAAGCCGCTATCGGGGTGCATTACCAATATTTGTCTGTGTTTTAGGGTTTACGGAAACTGGCCTAATTCCAGGCATTTCTGCGGCTGGTTTAACTCCCAAGGATCGCCAGGATACGGCCTGTGCTGATGCAGAATTTCTCTATTACGGTGCTAAATATCAGCCCCAATACCCCCTACCACCTCTCACATCTGGGGCTTCTCCTGTGCTAATTTCCCGGGCAATGGTGACAGGTTTAAGTATGCCTATCTACCTATTTAATGCTGGTTTACCTAAAACCCCACCTGTACCATTAATTGATTTGGGTGGTATGCCGGCAAGGTGCTTGAGTCAGGGGGCAGCTATGGACATAGATATAGTTAAATGTTTACTAAAACAGGGATTACGCTGGGGTGATGAATTAAGTTCTCAAGTTGGTTCTGGGGGATATGTAATTTTAAGTGAGTGTGTTGTTGGTGGAACAACAACAGCCTTGGCAGTATTAACAGCTTTGGGAATTGACGCGGTGGGTAAGGTTAATAGTAGCCATCCTGTATGTAATCATCAACAAAAATGGGACTTGGTACAAGCTGGTCTAGCAAAAATGCCCTTGTCTGTTGATCCTTTAAAAATTGTGGCTGCGGTAGGAGATCCCATGCAAGTGGCGGTAGCGGGAATGGCGATCGCTGCTAGTAGAAATTGTGGAGTATTATTAGGTGGAGGTACACAAATGTTAGCAGTTTATGCTCTCATTCAAGCGATCGCACATACCTACTCTTTACCCTGGCACCCAGCAGAAATTGTCATTGGTACAACCCGTTGGGTGGCTGAAGATCCCAGCGGTGCAACAGTTAATTTAGCCGAATGTCTAAACAAAAACACTATCCCCCCCTTATTGGCGACACAATTAAGTTTTGCTAATTCTCGATATCCTCAGCTTCAAGCTTATGAACGGGGTTTTGTTAAGGAAGGTGTGGGTGCTGGTGCAGCTTGCATTGCCGCCTATTTAAGTCACAATTGGCAGCAGAATCAACTATTATCGGCCATTGAAATCCAAATCGAAGAACTTTTGAACCATCACTAAACCCTCTGTTTGAGTAACTGTTCTTCTAAGGCTGCAATTCGATGATAGGCCGCAGTTAATTGAGTTGTTAGCCGTTGAATTTCGATTTCTGGTGTTATCTGTCTATTTATGGGTTTATGTTTCATTTGTGGATTAACCAGTCTATCTATCAACACATCTTTATGTTCCAATGTTTCATCAACATTCACATCTTTCACTGACTTGTAGACTGGCTGATTGGTTCGCAAATAACCTTCTATTGGCGGTGATTTTTCCCCAGATGAATTTGGCAAAGCTTCAGATAGCCTCCCATCTAACCTTTCAATCACTGAGTATATGGCATCTACTTTGTGGCTTAAGGCTAGGATTTGTTTTTCTATTGATTCCATTTAATACCTGTATGAAAATATATTTACTCTATGTTATTCAGTTTACTGACTATTTTATCTATACTTATGGATTATTTAATTTTTGTCATGTTTGTCGCCCATAGCTGCACTAAACTTTTATCCATAGAAAAAAATAAATCATATTCATAAGGTAAACTATAGGATATGTAAGAGGATGTTTTAGAATTCATGATTGATATATCAAATATTTTTACCCTCCCTAACCCTCCCCTTTACAAGGCTACTGTGAATCAAGTGGCCTAATAGGGTTTTGATTTCCCCACCCCCTAACCCCCAATTCTGGGGGAATAAGAATTTCAAAGTCCCTTATCCCCAAACTCAAGGGTCACGGGAGCTTAAGGGTGGTAAATATTATGATAGACTACTTTTCAAACAATCTCTAAAAACCCATGCACACAGTTTGAGAATAAAATAATTTTCAGATAGCTTTATTCACCTACTACACAATCAATGCAGCGACGTTATTTTTTATTCAGTACAAGCACCTTAGCAATTACTCAAATCATTACCGGATGCGGAACAAATCAGCAACCACTCCTAAATGTACAGTTACTAAAAGACTCCATACCAGGTCAAATAGTCAATCAGTTTCGCAAAACTTTTACCAAAGGAGAAAAGTTAAAATTTACCCCCATTAATCAACTTGAGGAATTATTCCAATTATTACAAACTTGGCGGAAACCAGCAAATAATCAACAAGAATGGACTCGGTTTTTACCATTCTATCAAAATCAAAAATCACAACCTGCAAATTTAGTTACATTAGGTGATTATTGGTTACAAGCAGCAATTAATCAAAAACTCATTCAACCCCTAGAAACTGCAAATATTAAAAATCTAGATAACTTAAATGAAAAATGGCAACAAATAGTTAAACCTGATCAACATGATAAAATCTGGGCTATTCCTTATCGCTGGGGAAATACTGTTATTGTTTATAATCGAGAAAAATTTCAACAGTTAGGGTGGCAACCAACAGATTGGAGTGATTTATGGCGTAGTGAATTGCAAAATCGGATTTCTTTACTTAATCATCCTAGAGAAGTTATTGGTTTGGTGTTAAAGAAATTAGGTAAATCCTATAATACAGAAAACATTAACCAAATTTCTGATTTACAACCCCAATTGCAAGCATTAAATCAACAAGTTATATCTTACAATTCTACCAACTATCTAGAACCTTTAATTATTGGTGATACTTGGTTAGCAGTCGGTTGGTCAAATGATATAATTCCTCTGATTAATAGTAATAGGAAATTTGCCGCAGTTGTTCCCAGTTCAGGAACAGCAATTTGGGCGGATTTATGGGTCAGGCCTACAGGAATTAGCAATGATAATTTAACATATCAATGGTTAAATTTTTGTTTACAACCAAATACTTCTAAACAAATTGCCTTATTAACTAAAACTAATTCTCCGATTATCAATAATGTACAAGTTGGAGATATTCAACCCCACTTACAAAGTTTATTAATAACGAATCCAGAAGTTTTTGCAAAAAGTGAATTTTTACTCCCTTTAACAGCAAAAACTATGGAACAGTATGAAGATTTATTTAGTAGAATAAAAAAATCCTAATCATAACCTGATTTCGACGACTATAGAAAGGTATAAAGATTGCTTAGAGAGGATTTGAGCAACTCCATAGTAAAAATAACTAAGATTTATGGAAAAGAGGTAAAAAAATCTATTAAAGCATTCCCAGTCAGAGACTGGGAACGAGATACAGCAGTTTCCATGATTATGAGGTACAGATATTAATGATAAAACCCTCACGGTACAAGCATCTTACCTGTTTATATTAGACATCTGGGGTAATTAAATATGTATGGTTTGAAACCATTGTAGAGACTTTCTATGGAACATCTCCACATTATTTTTCACCAGATGCCCATTGTACCTCATGACACAAAGGAAATGCTGTAAATATTCGCTGTGACTTTTTAATTGTGACTGTCAGTTCCTATGTCTGTCTGTAACTGATGTCTGGGTCTTCTACCCCTGTTGCTAGATATTTGTAAAAATCAGGTGCGTCGTCTTTTGCCTTGCGAAACTCTAGGTTAATGGTGTTGCGTACACCTGCGTGGATTATCCGCCAGCGCTTAATTTCGCCAGTCTCGGCTTTAAACGTTGGCATAACCTTCCCGTTGATGCTGCTATAGCGTCCAGAGTTACTCCAGGCATCTTTGACACCTCCTCCAAACACCCCTTGGTAATACTCGATTTCACCAGTTTCTTCGGGTGTACAATCCCACCTGCTCTTGGTAATAATAATCTCCTCCCTCCCGTTTATTTCCTTTGTTTCCTTCTTCTCTTCACAAGCGTATTGGATTTGCTGTACAACTAAGGTCTCTTCTTGTTGTTTGCCGACACTGGCTTTATTTAATAGGGTGTCAATGTCTCCGTTAGCACCTTGACTAGGTACGCGATCGCCACGTACAATGAGAGCACCGGACATACCACTGCCTACTTGGAGTGCACTTGAACCATGTAGATGGGGGTGATACCAAAATGTACCGGCAGGATGGTCAGAGGGAATGTTGTATTCATATTGGA
>JBJTTJ010000225.1:0-1447 GCA_046080125.1 Cuspidothrix sp. | reverse complement strand
TCCTATAGCAAGTTCTGTAAATATAGATAGAGTAGCAAAATATCAGAAAAGCGATCGCTCTCCACAACCTACACACCAGAAAAGCGATCGCATCTACAACTAAACACCAGAAAAGCGATCGCACCGACAACCCAACAGAGGAAAAGCGATCGCACTCACAACCCATAACACCGGAAAAGCGATCGCTCTCCACAACCTACACACCAGAAAAGCGATCCCTTATGTAAAACATTAAATTTCAATCTGGCATTTTCACACAATCATCTGTAATAAACTCACTAGCATCAGTTACACAGGGAGGTAAACCAGGAGCTATTACAGGTAAATTTTTTGCTTCTCTATCTGCGACTTCAAAATTTAATTCCAGCAAAAACTTTAATACATCTTCTGTTTTTTCCATACCATAAGCCTCACGAACTGCTTTGTCAAGTTCTTCATGTGCTGTGCGAAGACGGTTTTTTCCTGGTATTTCTAGGGTGCGATAAAGTTCGCGTAAACTCATTTTATGTGTTGTCATTAATTCTTGTCGTAACTGTCGTAATTTAACCGCTGCTAATGCCACTTTTTTCACCTGTGATAGTTTGGGATTTTGAGGAAAAGGAAAAGTATCAAAAACAGTATCAGAGGTATAGCGAAAATCTCTTTTTAAAGTTGAGCATCTTTCATTAAACCATTGCCAATGAATATCAGATTGTAAAATACCAAAGGAATAATCATCTGATAACGGGAATACTTGCAGAGCATCACCTGGCCTGATTCTAAAATCAATAAATTCAAAAACAGGTCTTTTTGTGACTCTGCTACAAACAATATAACGAGAAAGCTGATTAATTTTTTCAATCAGTTCCCCACGAGGATAGGAAAGTAACCACCATTTGTTAAGAAAATTTTGATGATGTTTATTAACTTTAGATTTCGGTCTTTTTTGTAATAGTTCATCATTCCGCTTTTGTTCTTCTTTAGCAGCATTTTTGCGGTTTGGTAGTACCATTGATTCAACTCTTTTAAATGGTTCATAATATTGCCGAGAACTAACTAAATCACGGGGATGAAAGTCTATGATATATCTTTGAGGAATAGGAGGTTTTCCCCCAATTAATTCATCAGCTATTAAGTAAGGAAATATTACTTCTGCATTATTTTGTGATTGCCGGATCATTGCAGTAGCTTGTTGAGTAGTTAACAAAAATCCTTTATGTCCATGAGTTTGTCCTTGATAACAAGCTCCTGAGTTGACATTAACTAAAAGTTTTTTTGCTTGAGTAACATCAAGTTTTGCAGATAAAGAAGAGTTGATTTTATCAACGTCTATAATTTCCCAAGGACTATCTACATCATCTCCAACTTGAGTATATAATTTCTTTTGACCTGATTCTTCACCTTTGATCCAATTAACAATGGAAACATGAACAACTGCACTACCTGACCAAACTTGAGTAGAAACTGC
>JBJTTJ010000224.1:0-2853 GCA_046080125.1 Cuspidothrix sp. | reverse complement strand
AACTTCCCCTTGGATTTAGCTGCTGCTGATGTTGCTCCTGTTGCTTTATCTGCTCCTGCTATCAATGGTTAATACCTTGGTTTTAGATTGAACTAAGCAATAAATAAAAAATACCCTCCAGTAATGGGGGGTGTTTTTTTGTAATTTATTAAATATACTTGTTTATATTATGGCGATTTTTATCATTTTCGGTTCTACCGTACTAACCAAAAAAATCTCAAAAATCATAGTCCTGAAATAAACCCACTACGAGGAGGAATAGTCAAACGAATATTCTCACCCTGCCATGTAATTTTCCCTTTACCAAATAAAATTTTATCAGTTTGAGATTTTAGAATATTACCATCTATATTTACCGTCATAGATTCAGTTCCGACATTGACAGCAATAATTAATTCTTCATTTTCTAAAACTCTCGCAAATACATAAACTGTTTCTTTTGCATGGAGAACTTGATAATTACCAATTCGTAAAGCTGGGTAATTTTGACGGATAGAAATTAATTGTTTGTGAGTATTCAAAATGTCTTGATTCCAGTCAGCTTGCACTGGAAAAACACGCCGACAGTCTGGGTCAATTCCTCCAAATAAACCTACTTCATCACCATAGTAAATACTAGGTGCACCGGGAAAGGTGAATAATAGAAGATTACATAATTCTACACTAGGTTGATCACCATCGGCAATACTAATTAATCTGGCCGTATCATGACTACTGAGGACGTTTAATTGTGTGAGTTGAATTGCCCAAGGATACAGTTCTAAAAGGTTGTGAATTTTGGCTGCATAACCAACCGCATCTAGAGGAGGATAGGGATGATAACTCTGAGATTTTACTAATTCTAATACTGCTTTATCACCTACAGCAAAAGCCAAAACCGCTTCATTAAATAAATAGTTCAGCACCCCATCAAATTGTGTCCCATCTAACCATGGACTAGCATCTGTCCAAACTTCTCCCACTATATAAGCATCAGGATTAATACCTTTAACTCGTTGGCGAAATTCTTGCCAAAAACCCGGAGTTTTAATTTCATAAGGTACATCTAAACGCCATCCATCAATGCCAAATTCTAGCCAATATTCGGCAATTTTCATGATATACTCTTTTACATCTGGATGATCATGATTAAAGGTTGGTAAAGAGCGAATTCCCGCCCAAGAATCATAATTAGCAGGTAAATTACCATCATAAGGTGCAAGAGGCCAATCTTGGATTTTAAACCAATTTACCCAGGGAGAATTAGAACCATTTTCTAATACATCATGAAAAAAGAAAAAGCCTCGACTAGAATGATTAAATACGCCATCAAGAACTATTTTCATATTTCGTGAATGGGCAGCATCTAGCAATTCTCGTAAAGCCTGATTTCCGCCTAACATGGGATCAACTTGATAATAATCATGGGTATGATAACGATGATTACTAGCAGATTGAAAAATGGGTGTAAAGTAAATTGCATTCACCCCTAAACTTTGGATATAGTCTAACTTTTCCAGCACACCCCATAAATCACCACCTTTGTAACCTTGGAGAGTAGGTGGTGCATCCCAGGCTTCTAAATTGCTATTATTTAAGAAACTGTCACGGGAACGTTGACTTCTGGCAAATCTATCAGGAAAGATTTGATAGAAAACAGTGTGTTTAACCCAATCTGGCGTTTGAATTTCCATAAATACATCTATGGGTAAGTTAATATATAATGACATTAACCAAAAAGTAAACAGCCTCTTTGTATTTCTCTCTGCATCTGCGCCTGGAGTCATTTTAGAGTGTGAACGATTAAACGTCCACAATTACACAGGATATCAATTACCAAATTTACCTTCATTCCTAGCCACGAAAGGATAAATAATTGGTACACTTGTTTACTTAACCTAGTTTCTAGTTAACCAGTGACTCATGGTATACGTCAAGCGCGTTGAACTTACCAATTTTAAATCCTTCGGTGGGACTACTGCCGTCCCTCTCCTACCGGGGTGTACTGTCATATCTGGCCCTAATGGTTCTGGCAAATCAAATATTCTTGATGCGTTGCTGTTTTGTTTAGGACTAGCTAGTTCTAAGGGAATGCGGGCAGAACGTTTACCAGATTTGGTAAATAACGCCCAAAAACATAAGGGACGTGCGGCGCTAGAAGCTAGTGTAACAGTAACTTTTGACATTTCTGATCTTGGTAATTTTAATACGGAAGTAGAACCAGTTGAACAAGTGGAGGAAACTCCAGAAACGGACGAAAATCCAAAATCGTCTGAATGGACTGTGACTCGACGGTTACGGGTGACTCAACAAGGAACTTATACATCCAATTATTATATTAATGGTGTGGCTTGTACTTTGTCTGAGTTACATGAGGATTTAGAGGAGTTACGGATTTATCCTGAAGGTTATAATGTGGTGTTACAGGGTGATGTTACCAGTATCATTTCTATGAATGCGCGGGAACGTCGAGAAATTATTGATGAGTTGGCCGGGGTGGCAACTTATGATCGGAAAATAGTTCAAGCTAAGTCTACTTTGGATGAGGTCAAGGATAAGGAAGATAGTTGTCGGATTATTCAAACTGAGTTAAGTGTACAATGCGATCGCCTATCTCAAGATAAAGCTAAGGCAGAAAAGTATCAATTATTACGTATAGAATTTATTCAAAAACAATCCTGGGAAGCGGTGCTATCTTGGCGTTGTCTCCAAATACAGCAGGAAAAGCTGGTGGCACAAGTTGAAGTGGGCGATCGCAATTTCAGTGATTTTACTACTCAGTTAAATATAACTAATTCCCAAATTGATCAGAAAACTACTGAATTAGATCAGCTAAATCTCCGTGTGAAGGCTTTGGGTGAGGAGGAACTTCTT
>JBJTTJ010000223.1:0-2204 GCA_046080125.1 Cuspidothrix sp. | reverse complement strand
GACTAATTAATTGATTTTCTTCGACCTTAATTTTACCTTGAATCATAGCTAATTGTGCTTGTCGCAGTGCTTCAGATTTAATTGGTGAAGTCTTTAATTGGCGATAAAACTCAGTCATCAAAACCATAGTTCCATTATCTTCAACCGACCACAAACTGGCAAGTGCTGATTTTACACCTGTTTTTACCGCTAACCCAGCAAAACCTAATTCAGCATTCTCATCTCCAAAAGCTGATTTACAAGCACTTAAAACCAGTAATTCCACTGGTGGTTGATTCCATCCCAACTCACTGACTTGATCAAATGGCAGTTTACCATTATACAACTGAATGTAAGAACCACTAGCATCACCACGAGTAAATTCTGCATGAGTTGCTAGGTGAATCATTTCAAAAGGTTTGTTAGCAACGGAATTATTTTGACGTAGAATCTTGAGATTTCCCAGGGTAAAGCTTCGATTGAGAAAAGATTTACCATTCCATAGCTTGGCGATATTATCAAGCTCTACTGGAACAGCTTCCAATTTCTTTTGGTTTTGGTCTTCGGCAAATTCACTAGCTCCCATTGCCAAAATTTGAGCGTTTTTAATATTTGAATAACTCATCTTGGTAGCACTAGCACTGGGTATGATTCCCAAGCTGTATTTTTCAATTAAAAACTGTTGACCATCATGGAGAGCAGCTATAGGAATAAAACGTAAACCAGTATCCAAAACAAAGGACAAATTATTAACACCCTGTTTTTGTAATTCCGCTTCATAGGGTGCAATTAGCCATTTATATAATTGCTGTGCTGGTTTTAAATAGTTTGTACTATTTGTGCTATTGACATCTTCAACTCCATTGTACAGTTTAGAGGCCACTCCCCTAACCTCTTTTCTGGTAGCATCAGAAACTTGTTTACGAATAGTTTTACCTTCCGAGGTGAATATGGTTAAATACAGTACATCTTTATCTTGTGATGTGTCATCACTAGGGGCAAAACCCACATAAACAATAGCCGATTTAATCCCTGTTTGTGCCTCAATTTGTTTCAGTTCAGCTTGAATATCAGCTTTAGATTTTCTAGTAAATAATTTTCCCGAATATGACTCTATCTGCGCCGTAAAACCATCCTCTAGTCCAGCAACATCTGTATCAACTGTCACTGCTGGATTACTGCTAACTGATGGCAGACCTGATATATCTGGTACTGGTTCTATAGTTATGCTACTATTAGAATTGGTAATTATTTGAATGTTGCCTTGAGTAACATTACCTTCAAAGGATCTTACAGGTCTGATATTGTTGCTAACACCTCCTGTAATTGCTGCTGTTGTACCCATTTCGCTACTATTACCAATAATAAATAATGTATTACCATTACCTCCATGACGGATGGTGACAAAACCATTACCATCGCTGCCAATTGTAGAAATACTGGAACGAACACCATTACGAGCGTCAAAGCTCCCTGTAACCCGGAAAAATCTTTTGGTTGTAATATCAACATTACCACCAAGTCCACTCCCTAATGCTTGGGTATTGATAGCAAAAACTTCAATATCATTATCGGGATCTAACATGACATTACCACCATTACCAGTGCTAGAACTGGTATCTAAAAATCCAGTTTTAATTTTGTTTTTTGCCTGAATATTAATATCCCCACCTTGAGTTGTGATATTTTGTGTTGTCACTACTCCTGTATTACTTGTTAAGTTGACATTATTATCTGTAGTTTTGATATTCCCCGTAGTGACATTTTGTGCAGCAGTTAGATTAATTAAATTTCCTGTAATATCATTTGTGGAAATTTCACCAAAGATACTGTTAAAGTTGATATTTGCACTATTAATGTTAGTAGTTGTGATATTTTGATTTGCTACTAAATTAATTAAATTTCCTATAATGTCATTGGTTGAAATTCCCCCAATGGTACTGGTAATATTGATATTTTGACCTTGCGTTGTAATATTGCCAGTGCTAATATTTTGATTAGCTAATAAATTAATTGAGGCATTATTTAAACCTGTAATTGTAGCAGTTGCAGAGATTGAACCTGTGCCATTAGGTGATTTGATAGTTGTGGGGTCTTTAAATTCTACAGGGTTATTAATAATAATATTACCACTTCCGTCATTACGTCCAATAGTAATAGAACTAAATCCATCTGCTAAACCTGCTATTTCTGCACTTGTTAAATTTAATGTTCCCGCAATTTCA
>JBJTTJ010000222.1:0-4827 GCA_046080125.1 Cuspidothrix sp. | reverse complement strand
ATAAACACTTTACCATTGATAAAATAGGTGATCATCAAAGTTATTGTAAAATTGCAATCGAGCAGTTCCCACAACTAAATCATTTGTCTTTTCACCAGAGGAAATAACATGAACTCGAAATAGATAAATACCTTCACTGACGGGATTATAAAAAGGTTTTAAAGCAATGGTAATTGTTTGATTTGCAGAAATTGGTTTATCAAAATTAGCAATGATAGCTTGTGGTTGAGTTGAACTTTTGGTTAGGGTAATACCTAGCTTTTCTTTTTGTCCACTTGATTCTACAAAAGCAAAACTGTTTTTCTGATTAAATTCAATATTTTCTACACCTTCTATTTGTGTTAAAAAAACTTGTTGCAGTTGCCAATTAGCCAGAGATTCTGGTAATTTGATTGTAAAATAATAAGTTGCATCCCAAGAACCTGTTTGATTGTAAGTTGTTTTGGCAGTTAACAACGGTTTTGGAGGTATCCCGTAGGTAGTAGGTACAGATAACAGAAATATTCCTGTACTAATAGCTAGAGTTTTACAAAGAGTTTTAAAGCGGTTCATATTATATTGAGTGTTGGGTTAACCAAGCTTCTAAATCAGAAACACTAGAAAAGTCTAATAACGCCTCTCCTAAGTTTCCTAACTGTTCAATAGATAATCCTGTAATTCGCTCGATTAATAACGCATCAATTTCACCAATACGGCGATGTAGTAGACGCAGTATTAAGTCTTTTTCTCCTTCTTGTCTTCCTTCTTCTTTAGCTTGTTCTCTATTTCTTTGATAAAGTGGTTCTAGTCGCATAATTAACTCCCTATCATCTGTTTCTAGTTCTTGATTTACTCTCAAATTTTCGCGCAAGTTGTAAACTAATTCCAGGGTGGTTTTTTGGTAAGGGTGATCTAATGGTAACGCTTCCAACTCGATAATTGCTTGTGATTGTACGCTTCCCCTACCCAAAAGCCTCAACCATAAAGTTTCCGGTGTTTGTGGTAGTTGGTGTATTGCCACAATTGCTGTTCGCAAGGCATCTGCTAAAAAGTGTACTCCCGATAACCAAGCTTCTTTTTGGATAGTTCTAAAGCTGGATAAACGAGTTTCAGAGATAGTGGGGGTTAAAATCCACAATTTAGGAATTTCTGACTCCTGAAGTTTGATTTTATTGGCTTTGGCTTCTCGTCGCAATAAAGCCTTGACTTCTAATAACTTGAGAATACAGTCGCAGATTTCATCGCTAGAAACTGGATTGCGGTATGGTTCTATTATTGCCGGATTTTCGGCAAGTCTTCCTAGTAACCCCAGTATTTGTAATTTAGAAGTTTGTTGTTTGGCAGGTGTGAATAAAACATCTATTTCTTTAATTTCTCCTGAGACTTTTTCTGATGCTTTGACTTCTCCGTAATCTTTTAATAATTCTTCTAGATAGTCTTTGGCGAATTTATCATGTATGAACCTAGTCATTAAATTTTGATTTTGAGTAAAATCTGGGAAATAGCTTAAACTCCTATTATATAGCAGTTATGAATTTTCCGTAAGAGGATGTTTGAAATTTTTTGGTGTTGCATTGACGACTTATCGGGAGGTGTCCATGATTAAAATGTGGTTTTGCTGGAGATAGTTTATCAAATTTACATCCTGTGATAGTAATTTGTTGAGAGAGCGATACAATAATTATAGAAAAATAAATATAGACCACTTGGGACAGTGCAAATGCAAAATCCGTTTCCTGGTATGAATCCGTATTTAGAACAACCTGAATTGTGGCATCAACTACATAACCGTTTGATTGTCGCTATAGCTGATGATTTAACCCCTCAAATTGCCCCTAAATACAGGGTTTCTATTGAGGAGCGAGTTTACACAAGTGTGGATGATATTTTTCTAGTGGGAATTGCTGATGTAGCTGTTGCCAAAAGAAATAATAATATAGAGACTGGGACAACTTTAACTACTACAAAACTTTCAGAACCTAGTAAAGTTAAAGTTCCCATGTATGAGGAGGTAATTGAGCGATTTTTGGAAGTGAAAGCAACACAAAGCCGCGAAGTCGTGACTGTAATTGAAATACTTTCTCCCAAAAATAAACGTTTTAAGGAAGGTAGAAATGTTTACGAGAACAAGAGACAGAAAATTTTAGCATCTGCAACTAATTTAGTGGAAATTGACTTATTGAGATTAGGTGAATCTTTGCCAATTCTAGGAGCGACTAAAAGCGATTATCATATTTTAGTTAGTCGTAGTTATC
The DNA here is from genome assembly GCA_046080125.1 of Cuspidothrix sp. Classification (GTDB taxonomy): domain Bacteria; phylum Cyanobacteriota; class Cyanobacteriia; order Cyanobacteriales; family Nostocaceae; genus Cuspidothrix. Next base: position 2,593 of record JBJTTJ010000222.1, on the reverse strand, counting down.
AACGACCAGATGCAGACCTTTATAGTTTTGATTTACAAGATTCTATTCCTGTGTTTCCTGTACCTTTGCGGTTAGGAGAAAATGAGCCTGTGATTGATTTAAACAGGCTATTTAATGAAATATATGAACGAGCTAGATTTGATTTAGCAATTGATTATTCACAAGTTTTAAAACCTGCTTTATCTTTTGAACAGGAAACTTGGGTAAGGGAGATTTTGGATAAAATTTAGACAGTGTAATTATAGGTGAAATTTTAGCTTGCAACCTTTGCGAAAAAACTGTCCAAAGAATTGGTATTGATTAACCCATTTTCTACCAATATTCGACGTACAGCTACCAAATGCACAGGTTGAATATAAGCCTTTTGTTCGTAAGCTGGTAAAATGACCAAAGTTCCTGACAATGGATATTGATAGATTTGCACAAGAACCTGTTGTTGGTACTTTAGTAAAACCTATATGGAAAAGCAACTGTTCTAGGTCAGTAAATTGAATATTTCTAACCATATCGCCTTCAAACAACCCACAGGAATTTTCCTCCATTCCATTCAACTCATCTGAATGCACGACGTATTCCAAGTCTACAAAGACAAAGATTGAATTTCGTGGTGATCCTGATGGTGAATTATTGACAGAATTTACCTTCTTCCCAGATAAGAGGGTAAGAAAGAGAGCTTACGCATTTGGCATTCTATCACTTGAGGGGACTGGCACGGCTCAATTTTATGAAGGTAACAAGGAAACATTTACGGTTACTGGTTCACAGCTAGGTGTAGCGAATGGAGAGGTGAGCAAGCTCTATCACACATTTAGGTGGTTCAGTGGAGATGGCAAAATACAACTGGTAGACCAGTACGGGGGTGTTTATACAAAGAGTGATGATTCGTCCTGTTAGCTTGGTTGATGGCAGAGATATGGGAGAAGCTTCCGGTCAGTTATAATGCCAGATAACGATGATCGGTTTAGTGCGATCGCCTATTTTGTAAATTGGGTTAAAAGAAGAAAACCAACATCCTCGAAATAAAGATGAAATGCAGTAGAATAGAGCTTTGATAAATACTCCCTTATTGCTGTGAACGGAAGCGTCTACATCGAAACTAGCATTCTGGGACATCTCACCGCTAGACCAACCGACAATTTAATAGTTGCCGCTAATGTCAAGATTACTCAAGACTGGTGGAATGAATATCGTCGCTCATTTATGCTTTATGCTTCAGAAATTGTTGAAGATGAGGCCGGTAAAGGAGACCCAGAGATGGCTAGTCAACGATTAAATTTGTTACAATCCCTAATGCTTCTTGAACTGACGGAAGAAGCGTTTGAACTGTCGCAAGCCTTTCTGAGTCAAAGCAATCTTCCCCAAAAAGCATTCAACGATGCTTTACACATGGCATTGGCAACCGTCTATAACTTAGATTATCTGTTAACATGGAATTGTAAGCACATGGCAAATGCCCAAATTCAGCGTAAGCTGGCTCGGATTAGTTCTGATCTTGGATATGTATTGCCAGTTATTTGTACTCCCTATGAGCTTACTGGATATAATTTGGAGGTTTAGTCATGTATAAAAATGAAATTCTCGATGAAATTCACAAGTATAGAGAAAAATACGCTCAATCGTTTCAATATGACTTAAGAGAAATTTTTAATGACTTAAAGCAGAAGCAACTAGCTCATAAAGATAGATTAGTCAGGTTGCCAATCAAGCGATCGTCTAACAAATCACTCTAGATTTGATTTAGCAATTGATTATTCACAAGTTCTAAAACCTGCTTTATCTTCTGAACACGAAACTTGGGTAAGAGGAATTTTGGGGAGCATTTAAGTTTCATGTTTGTTCATAAATAAAAGTTAACTGGCATATTTATTAAACATCAACTTTATAATTCAGTTCATGTTCATCCCCTGGTAGCCCTCGAAAACCCCAATTATGCTTGGGTGTCTCGAAAATCGTAATTTCTAAATCTTGTGGAGAAATACCCAGTGGTTGCAATCGTTTAAATAGCAGATGAATTAACTGTTTTTTAGCTTCCACACTCCGCCCTTCAAACATACTAAACTCGATAATAGTATAGCGATCGCTACGTCCTGATGGATAATAAAAGTCAGATTTATCTAAAGGAAAAAAGCGATGAAATCGTTTATCCGCCGGATATTGTAACGCTTCCATAACACAACTATGAATAGCATCTGAAAGCCGCTGTTTAATGGGGTTCAGATAATCCTTTATTCCATAAATTTTCACTTGAGTCATACATTTTCCTTTCAATCAATATCTAATTTTACACTGGGAAAAGAGTAGGCGATTCCTAGGTCGCGCTTCGCTATCGCTCTGCTTTAGTCTAAACTCCAGGCTGAAAGTACAATAAAATTATCCTTCATTTAAACCCCATCATGGTTATTCCAGAACTCCAACAACAACTCCTTCAGCTTTCCCATAACGATAAACTATATATTATTCAATTCCTTGCCCAAAGCTTAACTACAGGTAATAACAACTCAGAACAACCTACTAAAATCTCAGAATTTTTCCGTCAATCCCCCCTGGCTGAACTCACTGAAGAACTGGACTTGAACCGCGATCGCAGTTTACC
>JBJTTJ010000221.1:0-86439 GCA_046080125.1 Cuspidothrix sp. | reverse complement strand
TACTGTAATTCCGTTGCTTTTATTTTCGCCATTGTTCCTCTATAACTGCCATCTGTGGTGTTCTGCGGCTCAAAGTCTGCAAACATATCTGCAATCCCCGGTGTTTATATCTTCATGCAGAGATGGGGGTTGCGGATATTTTCAGATAGATCAGACCTCTCCCCCAACCCCTCTCCTACAAGGAGAGGGGAGCAATATTTACTCCCCCTTCCCTCGCAGGGAAGGGGGTTGGGGGGTTAGGTCTAAATGAAACCTGCTGTAACTGTTATGTATCGTAATTACCCTGATTTTGTAGACTCATTCCCTAAATATTCCCTTATTTATCAAAGCTGAAATGGTGAAAATAAAATGTTATTACCGAGCAAAACTACCTGAAAAAATAAGTTTTCTAGTAACATTTTTACTATAGCACCTGTTGTCATTGCAGTTATATGGTGCCTGGTGGTGTGATGTGCGCCCCCACTTTGACTGATATTACCCGCGCCTGGGGGATTTTAGAATATTTCCGCACTAATTGGTTAGAGCCAGTTTGGTTAGGATGTTCTTTAGAACGATATGAGGAAATTCAATCCTATGAAGACTTTCAAACCTGGTTAAATGAAGATATTAAACACCGAGAATCTGACTTGGGTTTATATTGGAGAATGGGGTTAGATATCGGTTTAGATAGATATGGTGCAGGAGTGGGTAAATATGTGACCTGGGGTTATATTCCCCATGAGGATAAATATAATAAACCCACTATTGAAGGACGTAACGCTGCTGTGATTATGAAAAGCGGTGTTTATGATAGTTTTACTGATACTCATAGCTTAATGAACCAGGCATTTGTTCGTGAGAATTTAACCCATTCTTGGTATGATGAGGGTACAGAAGATTGGCATCCGAGCGATCGCATTACAAACCCAATTAATCACAATCAAAAAGACTTTAATGGGGCATATTCTTGGTCAAGTGCAGTTCTCCATCAAGACTTAGGACGTTTAGAAGTAGGACCCCTAGCGCGTCAATTAGTTGCGGGAGGAAATCATGGGGAATCTTGGCAACATTATGACCCCTTTATTCTCGATACATTTAAGAAAATGGGGGGTGCAAGTGTTCATCTTAGACAATTAGGAAGAGTCCACGAAATAGTTAAATTATATCGTCAAGCTGAACGGTGTTTAAGGGAGTTCAAATTAAATGATCCTTGGTATATTAAACCCGAAGAAAAAGATGGTAAAGGTTGGGGTGCAACGGAAGCAGCTAGGGGTGCATTATGTCACTGGTTAGAAATAGAAAAAGGCAAAATTAAACAATACCAAGTTATCGCTCCTGGTACTTGGAATATCGGACCCCGTGACGGTGCAGGAGAATTAGGACCAATTGAAAAAGCATTAATAGGAACACCAATTCAAGACCCTAAAGACCCTGTAGAAGTGGGTCATGTTGCCCGTTCTTTTGATTCATGTTTAGTGTGTACTGTTCACGCCCATGATGCCAAAACTGGTGAAGAATTGGCACGGTTTAGAACAGCTTAATTTATGTTATCTACTAGATCCCGGACTTCTTGAAGAAGTCTAGGATCTAATCTTTGAGAAGTCAGGGTTCTATATAATTGTTACTTACAGCACAAAAGTTAATAAATCCGTGAGTTAGTGTGAGTTTTAAGGAATAATTGATAATTTCTAATTATCAAGATTAGAAATTATTAATTAGAAATTACTAAATACTAAAAGTGGTAACTAATTGTGTCTAATTTAGAACTACATCAATATCTTCCTAAGCTTCCTGAAGCCGCACTGCAAGAATTTATAGAATGGTGTATGTTAGAGCAGTCAAGCGCCGCAGGATTAGAGTTTAAACCTGATCAAACTAGGTTAAATAATTTGACACCTGCGGATTATTCTAAGCAATTAGTTGATCAATTCATGAAGGTAAGACCTGACCCAATTAGAGCCGGTTTAGTAGCTGTAATTGCTGGACAACAAGCCGATAAACACGAATTATCTGGTTTAGCTGCTATAGTTGATTTTGTTGCTCTTTATGTTAAATATTTAATTCCTAAGGATGGTACTAATCCAGAAGAGGCTGATGCAATTTTAGCTAAAGCAGGACAACATCAGTATGAGCAACTTGTGGAAATTGGTAAAAAACATGGTGTAAGTTTATAAATTTTGAGGGTGGGTCATGCCCACCTCAAGTAATATTATTACTACTTTATCTAATGTTGCTGTGCTTGTCCGTGATGTTTGCAACCACCTTAACTATGATGATGGTCGTGATTTTGTCCATGAGCGCAGCCTTGGAGGTCCTGCTGCATGAGTTTTTCACTCATTTCTTTAAAAGAGTCATCCACGGCTTTTAAGCCTATCCATGCGTCAATTTTCTCGACATCAAAACCGATTTCTCTTTTATCTCCTACTTGTATTAAGGGACGACGAATTAATAGGGGATCTCTCAACATCATTATTAAAGCATTTTCGGCGTTGATATTTTCAGGATTCACCTCTCCAGATTTTATTCTGGGTGCAGCTTTATGAAACCATTCAAGCACGGGGCGATCGCCAAAAAATGACCGCAATTTTTCCACTGTCCAAGGTTCGGTTAATAAGCTATATGTTATCACTTCATGACCTGCGGCTGTGAGTAATACTTTTTGTCTGGTATTATTTTTACAGCCCGGTTTTTCATAGAAAATTACTCTGGCCATGGATATTTCTCCTATTGCTTTCTGGATGGAAAATAATCAACGCAGATCAACGCAGATTCAAGATTATTTTCTATAATATTGATCAGAATAATCTCTTATTTAAAATTTTTGAGACCTGTGGTTGATTATATCAAATTCAAATCTCTGTTTGGGGTCGGTTTCACCATAAATGTTAAATGTTACTGTTGGTTCTTTACCAATTGCTTGAACTTGATGTATTGTCTCAGGTGTGAAGCTAACTAGATCACCAGGTGATAAAATTATTTCTCCTGTTTTTTTAATTTTATCGGGAGATTCTGGGTCGGAACTGGGTCGCCAAAATGTATTTTTTTCCTGACCTTTTAATATTGCTACTATTCCCCATGTTCCATGATTATGAATATTAGAAGTCATCCCTGATGCGAAGCTAACTGTTTGCACGGTTAGGGGAAATCCTAATTCATCATATAATAATAAAACCGAGATTCCCCTTTTTTTATCAGGTTCTAAATATTGACTTTGTACCCAGTAGGAATTAACGATTAATCGTCTGACTAACATTCTTAGTTCTGGAAGTCTTGTTAATTCATCGTCAACATGATTGAGAACATCTTCAACTTCAGTTAAGAAGCGATACAGACGATAATTATCACACAATAAATCCCATATTCTCCCCGATTGACAGATTTGATAATCTCCATTTTTATCTACAAACCAATCTTTACCTTGCATAATTTGTGTTGATAACTAATATTTTGGCAAGGGAACTACAGGCAAATATAAGTTAGGAATCCCATTATCTGGACTTGCAGGAAATGTGGGAAGTCGTGGCGGATCATTAATACTATTCAACATTAAAACTGTCTGATTAGCAGTTTGCTTGAGAGAAAAGTAATTATTCATGATCTTTAACTAGTTAGTTGTTTATCCAGTCTACAGTTAATCATCTTCTTCTAGGGGACGGGTTAGAATATCAAGAAGAATACCCGCACCAAAATCGTTTTTTTCGTCAATACCTTTGATTCTAGCACTGATTTCCTTTGCTTCCTCGATTTTCCCTAGTTTAGCTAATACTAAACCAGAAGCAGCATAAGCATTTAAGTACAGTCTAATTTGGGGTTCTGCGTGACGTTCAACTAGGATAGGTTGAAGTTTTTCCCAGTTATCAGGTAGATTCTCCTCTTTTCTAATTCTAGCGGTTATTTTCTCTGCTGTTGTCCGTGCTAAAATATAATTATTTTTGTAATAAAAATATCTATAAGCTGCCACTAAAACATCCATATTTTCTCCTGTTTTAGCTAAAGCTTGCTGCATATATTTTGCAGATTCTTCGGTATTTTCCCAAGTTTGTGCAGCTAATATCAATAATTCTTTGACATCATCTGCTACATCAAACCAGGAAAATTTATTTGTATTAATTTCCATAATAGGTAATTAATCCCATTTGTTATGAAATATTAGGGATTATTGATATCTACTATTTAACTCTGTCAATCGCGGTTGGGTATATAAATTTAATAATTTTATTAACTTGGTATTTTTGATAAAAATACATCCAATATCATAGTTATAATTGTTTCATGTTATCCAATGAATTCTCCCAGACTAAAAACATAACGACACTCAACAGTGGTAATCATCATGTTGTCACCAATTACATTGAAGTGATCATGATTATAGCAAAATTGCGGTTAATTTTCAGAATCGGAATATCCAGGATTTACGGATTTACAGGATTTTAGTTGTCCAGCAAAGATCCCCGACTTCTTTTGAGAATTTATCATTTATTGACATTATTAATCTCAGAAATCGGGGATCTGAACATTACCCATTACCTAAAAAATATTGAGAAGGTATACCAAAGTGAAGAGAATGATCCAAATTATATCCACGAAATGCCAGTAAATTTCCGCCATTTCTATGCCAGTATGTTTAGTAGGAGAATAATGACCACGCCGTAAAGAACGCCATAATACTCCTAATATTAATAACAATCCCACAAACACGTGCAATCCGTGGAAACCTGTCATTAAATAAAAGCAATTAGAAAAAACATTGGTAGTTAATCCATAGCCTAAATTCATGTATTCATAAATCTGACCAGCTAGGAATACCGCGCCCATAATTGCGGTGATAAAATACCAAAACCGCATCCAACCTACGCTATTTCTTTTAATTGCCATATCACCAAAATGAATGACAAAACTACTAGAAACGAGGATAATAGTGTTAATAGTCGGGATAAATAATTCTACTTCTGTTCCTTCTGGTGGCCAAACTGTGGTAGTCCCTTTAAAAAACAAATAGGTGGCAAAAAATCCACCAAACATTAATGATTCAGAAGTGAGAAATGTTAATAATCCCCATACTCGTAAATCTGGATGTTCGTCATGTCCATCGCTGTGATGTGGTGTAATTGCAGTCATGTTATTTTCCTACTAAATGATGAATAGATGTAGGTTGGGTTGATATCAGGAAACCCAACTTTTCAGGATGTTTGTGAGGTTATATTGTTACTTAACCCAAGCTTGTAAGTTAGAGGTTTGTTGGGTTATGCTGTTGCTTAACCCAACCTACAATTTCCTTAACTTAATACTTCTGTAAGAGATGATTGATCATGGTTATGGCCGTAGTCATAGGGTCCATGGGTGACAACGGGTAATACTTCCCAGTTTTCAATAATTGGTGGGGAAGAAGTTGTCCATTCTAAAGTTAAACTGTCCCAGGGATTATTACCTGCGGGTTCACCTTTTTTCCAGCTAGTAATGGCGTTTAAAGCAAAGGGAATTACAGAAATTCCTAAAATAAACGCACCAATTGTACATAACTGATTGAGGCTAAGAAATTGAGGATCATACATAGCAACTCGGCGAGGCATTCCTTTTAAACCGAGTTCGTGCATGGGTAAAAATGTTAAATTTGTACCGATGAAAGTGAGAGCAAAATGAATTTTTCCCCAGGTTTCATTCATCATTCTACCCGTCATTTTGGGAAACCAATGATAGATACCTGCGTAAATACCAAAAACAGATCCACCAAATAAAACGTAATGGAAATGACCGACTACATAATAGGTGTCGTGAACGTGAACATCAAAGGGTGCTGTTCCCATAGTTACGCCACTTAAACCACCCATGACGAACATTGATAATAAACCAATAGCGAATAACATGGCGGTGGTGAAACGGATTTTTCCACCCCATAATGTTGCTACCCAACCGAATATTTTCACACCTGTGGGAACGGCAACTATTAATGTGGAAATAGTGAAGAACATCCGCATCCATCCGGGTGTGCCACTGGTGAACATATGGTGTACCCAAACGAATAAACCAACGATACAAATGGCGACACTGGAAAAGGCGATCGCTTTATAACCAAATATGGGTTTGCGGGCGTGGGTGGGAATTACTTCGGACATAATTCCGAAAATTGGCAGAATCATTAAATAAACTGCCGGATGGGAATAAAACCAGAATAAATGTTGGTAAATAACGACGTTACCACCTGCATCTGGTTTGAAGAAGGATGTGCCAAAGTTAATATCAAATAACAGCAAAACTAAACCTGCTGCTAATACGGGTGTAGATAAAAGTGCGAGGATAGAAGTCGCCAGAATTGCCCAACAAAATAGGGGAACTTGATCCCATTTCATACTGGGAACTTTCATCATCAAAATTGTGATGACAAAATTAATAGAACCTAAAATTGAAGAAGTTCCTACCAAAACAATAGCCAAAATCCATAAACTTTGGGCGTTGTTGGCGGTAATTAAACTTAATGGTGGGTAAGCTGTCCAACCAGATTGAGAACCACCGAATATAAAACTGAGTAACAGTAATAATCCTGCGGGTGGGTTTAACCAAAAGGCGATCGCATTTAATTTAGGAAATGCCATATCTCTAGCACCCATCATTAGAGGGACTAGATAATTACCAAATCCGCCAATTGCGCTAGGAACAATCCATAAAAAAATCATGATTGTTCCATGATTTGTCATGAAGGCATTGTACAAATTTGGATCAAGAAAATCGGAGTCTGGTGTAGCTAATTCCGTGCGGATAGCGATCGCCATTAACCCACCAATTAGATAAAAGAAAAATGCTGTCACTAAGTATTGAATCCCAATAACTTTGTGATCGGTATTAAATGTGAAATAATCTCGAAATTTCCACGCCGGAGGATGAGAACTAGGATTAATCAACAGCGTTGGTGTTTGACTTTCATCTGCTGGAGGATTAATTGGAAAATTCACTTGTGTCATATTTTTGTGAGTTGTCTTTTGTCAGGTATTAGCCCATCATCAGTGATGATTGAACTTTAGATTTCCATCTTAATTTGGATCAAAAAATCCCAAACTACAAAATTAATCTAAAATTGATTGGCCAATGACTTCAAAGTTACTGGAGTTACATCCAAATTCCGAGTGTAGGGAGCAAGAAATTCTGATGCAGATAAATTTTCCACATTCACAGCTACTGCATCATTCATATCTTGTTTTTTTGCAACCTGATTTTCACTCATCCAAGCATCAAAATCTCGTTGTTCATGAACAATTACTTGTGTCCGCATCGAACCATGATAACCACCACATAATTCTGCACAAACTACAGGATAAGTCCCCGGTTTTGTCGCTGTAAATCGTAGTTGGGTGGGAACACCAGGAATTGCATCTTGTTTGAGACGAAATTGAGGAACCCAAAAAGAATGAATTACATCATCTGCGGATAAATTTAATTGCACATCAGCACCCACAGGAACGTGCAATTCCCCCGCAGAAATACCACTGGCAGGATAATTAAATAACCACGCAAATTGGATACCTTTGACATCTACAACTAAGTCAGCAGGTTTATTTTTAGTTTGCGGATTTTCACCAATCCCAATATTAGCTATTTGACTAACATTCATCGCACTTGCTGACCCATGGTGAGGATGACTACCCACACCAAAACCACCCATTTGGTTATAAATATCAACGCTGTAAATGCCTAAAGCAATCACAATCACAGTAGGAATTGCTGTCCAAAAAATTTCTAAGCTCAAGTTGCCTTCTACGGGTACACCATCAGTATTATCTCCTCTGCGTCTTCTATAGATAATTAGAAATAGCAGAATTGTCCCTTCCACAACTAAAAAAAGAGCAACTGCAATCGTCAACATGATATTAAAAAAACCATCTACCAAAGGTGCTTGTTGCGATGCTGCTTCCGGTAGTAGATGATGATTTTGACCAATCCAAATACTGATAGGGGCTATTATCATCCCAGCTAACAGTGTCCATAGCGAAACAGGAACTTTTTGCATGAATGCTACCTGCTTTGTAAACAGTAATAAAACCAGAGTCAGTGAAGATAGATGTGGTTCGTCTAACTACAGAATTCTAGTCTGGGAATGAAATTATCCTTAGACTTTTTATAGCAAGGACTAAGTTAGTGAGGACATCAAATGATTATCAAACTCTGTAGGATTTTACTCCTGACTCCTGACTCTTGCGTTTTGCTATATTTCCGTTCTAACTTGTAACTAATAAAAAATGTGTAAATTTCCATATTTTTTTTATATTGATCATAACAAAAATCTCGATTTCTTTAAGAAATCGAGGCTGTGGCTGATCTTCATAAATCAAATATTCAGTAGAAAAAATATGAGCAAGTATGATTGACTTTCGATCATAACAATTTACGATTTACGTTTACTGTGAACTTTTTTATTAGTTGCTGTAAATATTGAGATTTCCCTCTAGCTACCTTGCTTTTAAAATAACTAAAAGTAACAGTGTTTTTCAGTAAATTACACCGTTCAAAAATTACCACAAATTTTATTTATCTAATGTGGTGTGACTGTAACAATTCTTAGGACAAATGCGAGAACAAGCTTCACAACCAATACAATTTTCTGGGTGAGCAACAACCATTACTTTACGTTCAATTTCTTCATCATCCTCATCTTCTACAAATTCACCTTCTTCGTTCAAGGCCATTAGTCCGAGAACTCTATACCCACAAACTTTCATACATCTGCCACAACCAATACATTTATCTTTGTCTATTTCTTGGGCAAATTTAGGAGTCCAAGTAGTACCTCCAAAGGTCAATCCTGTTAATGTCGTCATGAATGAAACCTCGGCAATTTTCGCTAGATATTAGTTAATCCTTTAATCTTAATACTAGCCTAATATTTTCATTTTTCAATAACAAAAATTAACTTTTATGTCAAATTTTGATGACTTGCTAAACAGTATTTAAAAATACAAACTTGAAAAATTATTTTGTACAATTTACCACTGCTTTCCAGATGTTACTCAAAAACATTTAGATAAAATTATATAGCCCAAGATAAACATTTTGACAATAAAAATCTAAGTAAATATTAAGAAGTTATGCCAAGCTCATCATGAACAATCTTATTAAAATCTTTATGAAATGTATAGTTAATGAAGAAGCGATGAAGTCTCACTTTTCCGAATATCAATAGATACAAAATCTGGCTTCATCAACCCATATACATAATTTCTCGTTATAGAGGTAATTTGGTAGCGAGTTATGAATCAAAAGGACACATTCAGGGGAGATCTAAGCCAAACATCTCAACGATTAAAGTAGGAACACATCCTATGCCCTATATAATTCCTAACAACAGTTGCGTGGGATGTGACAACTGCCGACCCCTATGTCCTACGGGTGCAATCACAATTCGAGATGATGAATATTGGGTTGATCCTACTCTTTGTAATAATTGTGAGGGTTATTATTCACAACCCCAATGTGTTATTGCTTGTCCCACAAATGCGCCCATACCTGTACAGGCAAAGAAAGGAAGATGTAAAGTTGAACCACGAGATGCTACCAGTCCCGATTTATTTTCTAATGGTAAAAATAACCCATTCTCTTCAGCAATAGTTATCTGGGAAGCCTGTAATCTATTAGCACAAAGAACATCTTTACAATGGGAAAAAGATGACGATGGTAATTTACAATACAGTCGCTCAGTTAATCAAGGAAAAGGTAAAATTTATTTTCATCTTCATGACTTATTTTCAGGTAATAACCGCGCTACTAATTTACAAGCAATTGATTATTTAGATATCCGTGCTGCTTGCATCCATCTTATTTTTGCTGCTCAAATTACAGCCCTAGATCAACCTTGGGAAGAAGAATTTACAATTGATGAACGACAAATTGAACAGTATTTGGGCTTAGAAAAACGTAAAGACCTCAGCAAGAGTACCAAACTCGGTTTAATCAAAAACATCGTTTATCAAACTTGTTCTCTCATAGTCTCTATTGACTGGCCACAACAAGGTCGAGTTCCCGGCTTTTCTATTCAAAATAGTTATCTCTGGAATTTGATAGATACTCAGCACCATTTCCAAGAAGATGATCAAGGGTATAAATATTTAATTGGCCTAACATTTACAATTAAAGCAGGGAATTGGACTCAGCATTTTTTCAACAGACAAGGATGCAAAGAACGCACTGCCTTTTATCAATATGGCAGCCTTCCCAAAAGTTTATTAACCACAGTTATGAGTCTGTGGCAACAACATGAAGGGGCTGTAAGATTGATGCTTTGGTTATTATTTAAAACCAAAATGGGCAGAGAACAACGTATCACTATTCCTACCTTAATGCGCGTTGCCTATGGTGAAGAAAAAGTAACTCAAGCTGCTAGACATCGGGAAGAACGTAAACGGTTACTTAAAACCTATGAAAATGATTTAGAAGTTCTCAATCATTATGGGGTTAAGCCATTATTTGATCCCGTCACCTATCCTCCAGAAATTCAGCCTTTATGGGCAAAATTAGTTGATATTCCCGAAGATCCCGATGAAGCTTTAGAATTTTGGATTAATGATGGTAGTAGCGAAAATCGTCTCACAGATAGCGGACCCCGTGGTAAATGGAATTTGCTGATGAATGCAAGAATTTTATCTTTTGAACTCCCTCCAGACTGGGAAAAGCATTCAGAATCAGATAAAAAGCAACGTCGTATTACCAAACCTAAAAGCCATCATCAACAAACAGGTAATTTGTTAGGAGAACAGGTTGCAGAAGGGCGGAAAAAAATGAATCTTTCCCAACGAGAACTAGCCAAGCTAATGGAAAAAAGCCAAAGCTGGATTCGGGATGTGGAAAAAGGTCGTTTAAAAGCTAAACTAGATGATCAAATGTTGCTGAGACATTTGCTAGATATTCCTTAAATATAGGACTCTTATTTGATTTTTCAACAGGACTAACAGAGAATAAGGGGAGGTATATAAATTTAACACAGAACAATAAAAATTTATGATTTCCTTAGCGTTGCTAACCCAATATTTTCGCAACTTTTGGCTGCCTAGAAAGGGTTTAGCAATTGCAGAAGCTTCTGTAATTGGAATAGTGGCCGCCTTATCTGCGGTATTACTCAAACAAGGTTCAGGGTGGTTGGGGACATGGCGAGTGCATACAACCCATATTTTTCCTGCATGGATAGCTTTACCGGCTATTGGCGCGAGTTTGGGGTTTCTTTCTGGTTGGTTAGTACAGCGATTAGCACCAGAAGCCTCTGGTAGTGGTATTCCCCAAGTCAAAGCTAGTCTGGCAAACCTGCCAATCAAAATATCATGGCGAGTAGCTTTTGTCAAGTTAATTAGTGCAATTATCGCCCTGGGTTCGGGGTTAACTTTAGGCAGACAGGGGCCTACAGTTCAGGTTGGTGCAGGGTTAGCTGCGGGTATGAGTCGTCTAGTTCCCACCTCTCCAGAACATCGTCGCCAAATAATTGCAGCCGGCGCAGGGGCAGGTTTGTCCGCCGCCTTTAATGCACCTCTGGCGGGGGTACTATTTATTATTGAAGAGTTATTACAAGATTTATCTGGACTAACATTAGGAACGGCAATAATTGCGGCTTTTATTGGTGGCGTAATTTCCCGATTATTGGGTGGTAGAAGTCTGCAATTGGACTTAAAAATAATTGACTATTCTAGCAGTTTTTCCCTATTAGAAATTCCTATTTTATTAATTTTAGGAGTTTTTGTTGGTTTATTGGCAGCTTTATTTAGTCGGGGATTAATATTTAGTATTCAAGCTTATCGTCGTTTACATATTAGTTTACCTTTACAGGTAGCTTTAGCTGGTTTAACTTCCGGTTTAATTATGTCTTTACTACCAGAATATTTTCGGGATAATACAGGTTTGCGAGAGTTTCTAATTGCCAGTGAGCCGAATATACCTTTAGCAGCAATTGCTTTTATTGCCCAATTTATCTTAACCTTAATTGCCTTTGGTTCAGGTGCGCCTGGGGGATTATTTGCACCCAGTTTAATTTTAGGTTCTTGTTTAGGACATATTATTGGTGTTTGTGAATTCCAAATATTTGGAATTGGTTCGCTGACTACCTACGCCCTAGCAGGAATGGGAGGATTTTTTAGCGCGGTTTCTAAAGTTCCTATCACTGCAATTGTGATTGTTTTTGAAATGACTACAGATTTTAATTTAGTTTTACCATTAATTGTGGTATCTGTAACATCTTATCTTGTATCTGAGAATATTTTCCCTGGTTCACTTTATGACAAACTTTTAAAGTTAAATGGTATCATTCTTAAAAAAGATCAGCCCACAGAAGGAATATTAACACAATTAACCGCTCAGGATGTCATGCAGCAAAAAGTAGAAACTTTAGAATCAGAAATGACAGCAGATGAAGTTATTAAAGCTTTTTCTCGTTCCCATCATCGCGGCTTTCCTGTGGTTGAAGATAATAAATTAGTGGGGTTAGTTTCCCAAACAGATTTACAAAAAATTCCTCCTCATCTCTCAGCAAATGAGACTTTTTTAACAGAGATTATGACACCTAAACCGGTGACAGTATCACCGGCAGATAGGTTAAGTCATGTTCTCTATTTATTAGATAGATATCAAATTAGCCGTTTACCCGTGGTAGATGGACAAAAATTAATTGGCATTATTACTCGTGCCGATATAATTCGCGCTGAAGCGGATTGTCTCAATGGAGAAAATGGGGTGACAGGTCCCCAGGCAGAACCTTCTTATTTAGTTTATCAAAGTCGTTCTCCGAGTATTGGGAGAGGTAGATTATTAGTAACTATTGCTAACCCAGAAACAGCACCCGCATTATTAGAAATGGCTGCGGCAATTGCCCGCGATCGCCATTATGAAATAGAATGTTTACAAATCATCCTCGTATCTCGCCACATTTCCCCCTCACAAACCCCAGTCAATACCACAAAAAGTCGCCGCTTACTCAAACAAGCAGAAAGTTTAGCCAAGAAACTGCACATTCCCATACATACTCAAATTCGTGTCGCCCATGATGTCGCCCAAGCAATTCTAGAAACTACTAAGGAACGACATATAAATTTAATTTTCATGGGTTGGAAGGGCAATACATCCACACCAGGGCGGATATTTGGTAATGTTGTAGATACCATAATTCGTCGAGCTAACTGTGATGTTGTCTTGGTAAAATTAGGTCACAATTCCCATTCATACCAGCAATTTAAACGGTGGTTAGTACCAATGGCTGGGGGTCCAAATGCACCTATTGCTATTAAATTATTGCCAGCTTTAGTCACTTTGGGAAATGATATAGAAATCCGTTTAACTCAGGTAGTGAAACCTGGAGAGGTCATACCAGATATGACAGTTTTACAAGAATCTACCCGTCAATTGATGCGTAACCGCAATTTACACAGTAATATTGTCGCAGCATCTTTAAAAGCCGAATCTGTCAGCGAGGGAGTGATTGAATTAGTTAAAACTGAAGGTTTCGACGTTGTAGTTTTGGGTGCTTCCCGTGAGGGATTGTTACAACAAGCAATACAAGGTAATATCCCAGAATCTATTGCCTCTGCTGTTGATATTACAGTAATTTTGCTCAGAAGCGCCATGTCTTAACTATGGGAGGCGGTACAATCAACAAAATTATAGTTTTGTTGTGCCTAAATCCTGAATTGTTGTGAGTGCATTTAATAGGCGTTGATTATCTAATGTAGTACGAACTGCGACACGAAAAAAGCGATCGCCTAATTCTTTAAAGCTTAAACAATCACGAATTAAAATCTGATGTTGTTGGAGTAAAGTTTTTTGTAAACCAATACTGGAGGATGTAGACTCCACCAATAAATAGTTAACAGAGCCTTGCAGGGGGTGTAAACCGGGAATTGAGGCTAGACCCTGAAATAATTGATTTCTTGCCCGTGGTAGCCATTCCCATGTGAGATCTTGAAATTTTGTGTCTTGGAGAGCAGCGATGGCAGCAGCGGCCGCTAAAGTGTTCACAGGCCAAGGGTCTCGCCATGATTTCCACAAAGCCAAACGACGGGGGTGAGCGATCGCATATCCCAACCTCAACCCTGGTAAACTGTAGAATTTCGTCAGCGATCTTAAAACTACTAAATTCTCCTGTTCCTGCACTAACTTAATTAAACTCTGTTCTTGCTGAGGTGGAAGAAAATCCATAAATGCCTCATCTACCACCACCAAGGCGAACTTTTCCAAATAAGGTAAAACAGACTCCCGTGAAAATAACCTACCCGTTGGGTTGTGTGGATTATTTAATAGCAACCCCAATTCTGAACCCTCTAGCCTCAATTGTGGCAACAGGAAGCTATCTTCCTCCCTCTCCTCAAACAAATTTACAGGAAACTCCAAGACTTTAGCTCCATAACTCGCAAGAGTGCGGTAATAGTCGCCAAAGGCCGGAGTCAATAAAACCGTCCCCGCCAACTTTCCTAAATCTCTACCCACCAGAGTTAACAATTCTGCTGAACCATTACCAGGCAAAATCCACTCTGGAGGTATTTGATGAAATTGACTCAGAGCTAGTCTCAATTCACTATACTCTGGGTCAGGATAATTGCGGAGATTATCAAGTTGGGAAATAATCCCAGCGATAACGCTGTTTGGCGGACCCAACGGGCTAATACTGGCGGAAAAATCCACAATAGCATCGGGAGGGCAGCCAGCGAGCGCTGCTGCCCAAGTTAAGTTTCCCCCGTGTGCTTGTTGTGGCATCAAAAATATCTTCCTTAGAACAGAAATTACTCTTTTGGGGGCGCTACTCTTTCTCTAAAGAGTTTGCCGGCAGAGAAAGCAGGAACTCTGGTCGCAGGAATTTCCATTTTTTCGTTAGTTTTGGGGTTACGTCCTTCACGGGCTTTACGTTCCCGTGATTCAAAAGAACCGAATCCTACTAGGGTCACTTTATCACCGGAAGAAACCGCCTCCACAATGGTTTCGATTGCAGCACTCAAAACAGCATCCGCCTGTTTCTTGGTGACATTCGCCTTTTCCGCAACCGCATCAACTAATTCGCCTTTGTTCATATCACAATCCTCAATGTTTACTAGAGACCATTTAAAGATGTACTGTAAGAACATCTTTGCTTAGATCTCCCCTTGTACAACTACAAAAATCGTTCCTTGAGAGTATTTACACTCAAAACCGCCGTAAATCCCATTGACTCGACTTTTCAATGAATCATTCTAAGGCGTTGTAGCCCTAAGTGGATAGATGAAACTATTAATTTATATAGATTTCACGATTTTTTCTGTTTTCCACCTCTTTTTTGTTGTTAAAACTACCTATTTTTAAGAATAAATACTTAAATTGTTGACATACTCCTCAAATAGTAAATGCTTTACACTGAGTTTGTCGAAGTGCTTGTCGAAGTGGACAAGGCTTGTACCCCATCATTTTTGCTCAAGTATGTTCATAACCTTTCCTCTGGCCTTGAGAACTCTACGGAGTCTGTCAGGGCTTAAATATACCTGTCTATCCGATGCTAGTTTTTTGGCCAGTTGCTTGGAGGTATATATTTGAGGGTCTTGAAATAAACTGTTCTCTAAATACTCTAAATCATCTTCTGTGTAACGTGGTTTCCCACCCCGACCACTAGCATCCCATAATCCAGCCAGACCCATCTTTTCCCAGCGATGCAAGGTTTGACGGACGGTGGAAATTGCCCAGTTTAACCCTTGGGCAATTTGCTCGGTTTTTAATCCACGAGCATTTAATAATAATACCTGAGCCCGGTCTTTAGTTCGTTGTGGGATATTTTTGGCTTTTCTCAACTCTTCAAGAGTTAATTTCTCTTCATCCGTTAAAACAATTCTTAGTCTGCAACCCATTTTGCCTCTCATTAATTTATAATTTTCTCCACTTACCTAATATTTGTAAGGTTGATTATATAGGATCACAATAAATCTAGACAAATTACAGAAAATTAAATTCACTTGAGTGTAGCTGAAAATCTTCAAATAAAATCATATTTAGCTTGTAAATATATCAATAATGTATCCCTACGGGAAGCTACCCTAATAAAAATCAAATAGGAGTCCTATATAAAATTCCTCATCAAGAAAAAGGTTTGGTGATTATGCCAAACCTCCATAATTGCTGTGCTTAACAACGTACTTAACTAATTTAGTATTACTATGATTACAGATCATCTTCCTAGAGAATGTATGCAAATCTCTCTAACTATGATAAAGCGGATGAAATGTGGATGAAATGTGGATGAAATGTGGATAAACACTAAACCCTTAGTAGGAACAGTTCATGAACTCTCCCTACATCTTTTTTACCAGAAGTCTAATATATATTTTTAATTTGATGGTAATTTTAAACATGAAAAAAGCTTGGGTGTGAGCCAAGCCTTTGTATATACCAGGTGTTTACCATATATAGTTACTTTAAACCCTAAATTATGAGTATTCATCATCCTGTTGGGTGTGTACAAATTTCCTAAAATATGATATGGCCAAGGCAATAGTATTTTGATATCAGCCTAATAAAAAAAATACCCTGAAATTATTTTCAGGGTACATACACGTTTTTCAGGCATTAATATGTTTAACACTAGTCAATTTCCAGAAAGATTCCTACTACCTAAAGTAGAATTAAAGCCAGTATTTTTCTCGTAAAAGCATAAGAAATGACAAGCTCTTTTTAATTAGCGATTGTCCCATTGCTGGGCCCCATCTTCCACAGCTTTATCTACTGTTTTTTGTCCTAACATGGCCGCTTGTAAATTTTCGTAAATTGATTTTTGCAAAAGTTTAAAATCTTTGATTTTCGGGGTTAATACCTCTGCTTGTTGTAATTGTGTAGCACTAATTACTCGCCCTTTTTCCGATGTGGTAGCATTAACTGGAACTTCCTTAAAATAAGTATCCGATAAAGCCTTAACTGTAGAAGGTAGGACATTAGCAGCTTTAGCAAAGGCTAACTGGTTTTCATCATTGGTAACAAATAAAGCAAATTTAACAGCCTGATCAGGATATTTACTATCACGAGGAATAACGATATTCATTACAGCAACATTTTTCCTACCTGTATCACCCGTAATTTGCGGAGCAATTGCCGAAGCTTGGGCAACCTTGGGGGCATTATTAGCAATGGTTTTCAGGAACTCAGGTCCAGAAGCTAAAAAAACCGTTTCCCCCGATTGGTATAAATCTATAGCGTGACGATGCCCTTGAGTTAAAGATTCTTTGGGTAACAAACCTTTTTTATACAAATCCACCCAATATTTAAAAGCGGCTTTTCCTTGAGGGGTATTAAAACCGGCCTTACCATCAGCATTAACCAAAGTCACGCCCATTTGTACCAAGGATTCCAGAACTTCGCCAGAGTCTTGGGGAACAAAAGTGGCAAAGAAGGCATACTTACCGGTTTTGTCTTTAATTTGTTGTGCCATTTGCCCTAGTTGTGCGTAAGTGGCAGGGGGTTTTGTAATACCCGCTTGTTTGAGTAAATCGGTGTTATAAATAGTTAGTCTTGTGGTGAGATACCAAGGAATACCAAAACTCTGGCCATTGAGGTTACTTGCTTGCCAAATATTTGGTAAATAGGTGGCACGGACTTGACTAGGAACTTTAGCATCTAAATTTAACCAAGCATTTTTGCCGGCTAATTGGGAAGCAAAATCAGGATTAAGGTTGACAACATCTGGTGGCGTTTTTGCTGAGACTGCTGTTAAGATCTTATTCTCCATCGCTGACCAAGGCACATCTACCCATTTTACTTTAATACTGGGGTTTTGGGATTCAAAATTCCTAATCAGACTTTGGAAGTGGTCGCTAAATTGCGGTTGGAGTTGCATTGTCCAAAACTCAATTGTGGCAATACTTGTTGTAGCGAGTTTAGTATTGTTAGCAACATTACTGATGCTACAACTCACAATCCAGCTAGTTAGTAGGCCGAGTAACGCCCAACAAATTAGTTGTTTAAATTTTTGCAATCGAATCATCTTTCTAGGTGGTACTATCTTGAGAAGTAATTGGTGTTGTGAAAAAGGGTAGAGAATTGAAGACTATAGGATATATCAATTTTAGTAATCAGTAACTAAGTCGGCTTTAAAAAACCAAGATATACAGCAGTTTCCGTTATTATGAGGTACAGATATTAATGATAAAACCATTGTGGTACAGGCAGGGATGCCTGTTCTGTACCTCATGACACAAAGGAAGTGCTGTATTGCAAGATATGAAATTCCTCAAAGTCCCTTACCTCTTATCTCACAGATAAATTTCAACGCCTACCTACTTAACATCTGATAACCGACAAATAGCATTAATATTTTTTAGTAACTTAACGGGTAAAACAGTGCTGCAAACCTTGAAGAGTTTCTTTAACAAATCCAATAGTGGTATTGGGATTGAAATAGCATCCGAACGGGTAAACCTAGTAGAACTACGTAAACATCGCCAGACCCTAAAAATCGAGTCCTTAATCTCTGTACCAGTACCGGAAGGTGTAGTTACCGATGGGCAAATTACCAATTCTCCGGCGATGGTAGAAATAATACAGGATGCGATCGCTCAAAGCAACACCAAAGCTACCCGTGTAGCTACTAGCATACCAGGAAAAGAAGTGATCGTGCGTTTGATTCCCGTACCATCGGAATTAAATGACAAAGAATTACGGGACATGATCCTCAACCATGAAGCGGCCTTATACTTACCCTATCCCCGTGAAGAGGCTGATGTTGACTATCAAAAACTCGGCTCCTTTGTAGACGAAGACGGCATCGAAAAAGTCCAAGTTTTGTTAGTGGCAACTCGCAAAGATATCACCCAAACCTATTTGAATACCTTTGAACAGGTAGGACTAGCTGTAGATGTCTTGGAAATTAACAGTTTTGCCCTGATTCGCACCATTCGTGATCAATTGCGGTTATTTACCCCACAGGAAGCATCAGTATTAGTTGATATTGAATTTGATAATTCAGAAATTGCCATTGTTATCAATGGTGTGCCACAATTCTCTCGGACAGTGCCAATTGGAACTTATCAACTCCAAACTGCCCTATCAAGAGCTATGAACCTACCACCATCACGGGAAATGGATATGTTGGAAAGTATAACCATTGCCACTAATTCCATGGATGAAATTGATACCGATGGCACTGATAGCAATCCTGGCATGGCTTCGATGTTAGGGGTTTTAGGAGAACTAACTGATGAATTGCGTCGTTCAATTGATTTTTATGTCAATCAAAGTGAAAGTGTGGAAGTCGCCCAGATTCTCCTAGCAGGTCCAGGAGGTGGACTAAAAAAAATTGATGAGTTTTTCGCTCAACGATTAAGTTTACCTACCTCTCAAATAGACCCTATTGCTTCTTTGTATTTGGAGGTAGATACGGAAAAATATCCTTTAATTAAACGTCCTGGCTTGGCTATTATCCTGGGTCTAGGAATGCGGGAGGTGTAATACAATGTACAGTCTAGATATCAACTTTCTCAAAGACCGTCCAGAATATCAAAAGCAAGTTGCCAGACGGATTAATCTCCAACAGACGGGAATAGAACTGGGAAATTTGACTCCTGTTTATATAGGACTGGCAATAGGGTTACTATTACCAGCCTTGGTATTTGCTGGTTTATCCATCCTGCAAGGAAAAACAGCCCAACTCACCCAGGAAATGGGCAAACTACAAGAGGAAAGCAAGAGTTTAGATACCAGAATCGCTAACATCCAAAAACTTAAAGCTGAGACAAATAGTATTAGTATCCAAAACAAGGCTTTAGTTACAGTTTTTGATCAAATTCGCCCTTGGTCAGCCATGTTACAGGATTTGCGCGATCGCATTCCTAACAAAGTGCAAATCGAAACTATCAAACAAGTTCCAGGACCACTCCCCGGTAAGGTCCCTGCAACCCCAGAAGCTCCTACCAATCCGGCAGGATTTTTAGAAATTTCTGGTTATGCTATTTCCTACAGTTCTGTTAATGATTTTGCCCTCAGTTTGGGACAATCTCAATTTTTGAACCCCCTAGAAACCAAAATTATGACAGCTGAATTAGTAGATGCACCACCAATTACAGGTTTTGCCCCCCCACAACCAACAACAACTAATATCATCATAAAACCTCTGCAAGTAGTCAAATACACTATTAAAACAGGTTTGAGTAGTGTCCCCGCCTCTGATTTAATTCCAGAATTAGAGAAAAAAGGCACAGTTGGACTGGTGGATAGACTGCGTAATATCAAAAAAGTAGGAGTCATTGCCCAATGACAGTTAGTGAAGAGTTTAATTTTTCAGATAAAGGCACACAAACGGCAAATTCCGCTCCTGTCGTTTTTGGCGTAACCATGACTCCAACTATTGTTGGTGGTGTAGTCGCCCTTTTAGGTGTAGCCAGTGCCGGCTATATGATACTCAATGTTCTCATTCCCGATTGGGATATCTATCAACAACAACTAATCAAACGTGGTCAAATTCAAGCAGAAGTTGCTCAAAAGAAATCTCAAGCTGCACAAATTGCTAAAGTAGAAGCAGATTTAGCCACTGCTAAAGAACAACAAAAACAAATTTTAGCTTTATTCGCAGATGAAAAAAGTTTAGATACTCTCTTACTAGATACCAGTCGCTTGATAGATTCCAGTAATGGCCAAAATATCGCTAATGGTGTTAAAGCTAAAATGAAAAAATTTGTTCCTACTTCTGAAAAACCTCTAGTGATAGATGATAGTAGTTTTGGACCAGAAGTAAACGGTAAACTCAAACGCAGTGTTTTTAATGTGGAAATTGAGGGGAATTTTGAACAAACCCAATCAATCATGAGAAACATTGAGCGTTTGCAGCCTTTATTATTGGTTAAAAACTACAATTCTAAGTTGTCTCCTCCAGAAACTTTAGGAGATAAGGATAATCCCGTGCTAATAGGTGTCGGTAAACTGGCAACAACTTTTGAATTAGAGGCTCTCATGCCACTAACTAATCAAGAAATAGCTGAATTAGCCGCTAAAGCAGCCGCAGCTAAAGCCCCACCAAAATAGGGAAGAGGCAATAAGGCAATAGTAAATTTACTTAAAGGGAGGGTATCTAACAATTAAACAAAATATATAGACAATCAAAAACCGCCAATTTATAATTAGCGGTTAAAAGATGAACATAGATGACAATTCAGACTTTTATTTTATGTGAGGGATGAACTGTGAAACAGTTTAATAATAATGTTTTTGTATCAGGTGCAGCAGCTTGTGTCCTTTTAGCAGCCCAGCCAGTTTTGGCACAAGTAACACAAGTGAGTGATGTTAAGCTCAGTCCGATTGAAGGGGGAGTAAGTGTAATTTTAAGAACTACGGCTGGAGAGCGTCCCCAAGTATTTACAACTAAAAAAGATAAAACCCTAGTAGCAGATGTTATAAATGCCCAACTGCGTTTACCTAAAGGTGATAACTTCCGTCAGGAAAACCCCGCCCCAGGTATCGCTTTGATTGAAGTTAAACAATTAGATACTAACAGTGTTCGCGTCACAGTTACGGGGATTGATGATGTACCCAGCAATCAACCCGTAGTGCAAAAAGATAATAATTTTACCCTTGGTTTTACTACCACCACCAATTCCACAGCATCGGCTACCACTAACCCTACGGATAAGTTACCAGTAGTACCAGCTACCACATCTGGTAAACGCCCCGATGTCCTAGTACCTAACCCCCAAGTCACTATAGACGGTAAAATTGCCCAAGCCCCAGAACCAAATCAACCCTATAACCAAGCCCCTCCTTTCCTCCCCAGAGCCGTCGCCCCACCAGTAGGCGATATTACTCAATCTAACATTGATACATCACCCACAGCCATTGATTTAGGCACTCAAGAACGAGTTCCCCGGTTAGTTTTACGTGATGCACCTGTGAGAGAAGTTTTATCACTATTAGCGCGGGCTGCCGGGCTGAATTTGGCTTATGTTGGGCAGGGAGGAGATGATAAGGCATCTAGCACATCAACTCAGAATCAGGGTGATACTGACAAACCAATTACATACGAAAAAATATCCATAGATATAGAGAATGAACCAGTGCAAGATGTATTTAATTATGTCTTACGTCTAAGTGGTTTAGAGGCGAATCGCAGTGGCCGCACTATTTTTGTGGGAACTAAATTGCCTAATACTACTCGTGATATTGTCATGCGTAACTTAAGACTTAACCAAGCAAAGGTAAAAGAGGTTTTAAGGGTTTTAGTTAATTTGGGTGCAGAAAGTGCTGTTAATGCTGAAGCTAAAACAACTAGGGTCAATATAGAAACCGTTGGTACAGCAGAAGGAAGGAAATCACAGACTGCTGAAGACACTAATCTTGTAGCTCAACGGATTAAATTTACTGACTCAGTTCCTTTACTCAGAGGTTTACAAGTATCAGGGGACGAAAGAACTAATACTATTACCTTGATTGGGACTCCTAAATTAGTTGAAATGGCTACGTCTCAAGTTGTTCCGCTTGATATACGCCGTCGTCAAGTGGTAATTAACGTCAAGATTATTGATGTTAACCTTTTGGGTATTCAAGAGTCCAATTCTAGTTTTTCTTTTGGTCTTGGTAATAACTATTTTACCAGTGATGGTGGTGCTGCAACTTTCAATTTTGGTGGTTCTCGACCAGCTATAGGAAGTGAAGTGGCAAACAATTTGAGTGGTGGTACACCTGTTACTCCAAATCCCTATGCCGGTGCTAATACATTTTTGGATTTGAATAACACCACTAGTATTCCAGGAACTGGAACAGGTAACAGAACTGTATTTACTGACAACACCACTGGTCGTTCTTTTGTGACTGAAACACCAGGTAGTGCTGAATCATTTTTTAATCGTAGAGCCGGAGTTTCACAAAATCCTTTCCAAGCTGGATTTACCGATTTTACCAGAGGAACACCTAATATCAGTACTACAACAATCACCCCGTCTACAACAGGAGGAAATCCAACTATAGCAACAACTACAACACCAGGAACTCTAGGTACAGCCACATCAGCACTACCTTCTCTATACCAATTCCCTAAGCGCTTGCTTGCGAGTTTGCAAGCTCAAGTACAAAGTGGCAATGCCAAGATTTTGACAGATCCAACTCTAATTGTACAAGAAGGCCAAACTGCTGACGTACAACTAATACAGGACGTTATAGGAGATATAACAAGAACTATAACTGACACTCCTGGAGGCTCTAGGGAAGAGAGAAGAATAACAAAAGAACCTGTAGGGCTTAAGCTTGCTGTTGTAGTGGATAGAATTGACGATAATGGTTTTGTTTCTCTACAAGTTGCTCCCCAGGTTAAATCTCCTGCGGGTACAGCAGATACAGGTAGCGGACAAATCATTTTAGTTTCTACTCGTGCCGTTACTTCCGGTACAATTCGTCTGCGAGACGGTCAAACGCTGATTCTTTCTGGTATTATTCAAGATCAAGATCGAACAACTGTATCTAAATTACCAATCTTGGGTGATATTCCTCTAATTGGTGCGCTATTTAGAAAGACCAATAGACAGAATGAACGCAGAGAGGTAATTGTGTTAGTCACACCCCAAATTATGGATGATTCCGAGCGTTCTGCCTATGGTTATAACTACAATCCTAGTCCCCAAGTACGGCAAATGTTAGAACGTCGTGGTTTCAAAGCTCAACCTCGGTAGTTATTTCCTGATGATTGTTTTCTAAAATACCCGATTTATGGATCGGGTATTTAATATATAGCAGTCGCTATAAGTAGAACGGACTGAATAATTCAAAGTTTGTAGTGAGGAATAAATTCCTCATTTGAGGACTCAAGTCCTCACTACCAAAGCACTTAACTCTTAACTGGGAACAGTTTCAACTATCTGGTCAAGGCAAATTTTACTATCCGTCAGATCAAAATGCACGCTTTTGAAGCTCTATCTTTAACTCCGGGAACAGACTTTTTGATGCAAACCCTAAGTATCCTCCAGAGGGGTAGAATTAACGTGACGAAATGTAAAATGCCAGATCAGACCAACACCAATTAATCCTAAACCAATTAACCAGTAGTACCATTCAATGCAAAAAGCCAGTAAGATGGAAGTCGAAAAAGATAACCAAGAGATCCATTTTGGATACAATCTTTCTTGATCACTTATTTGTAATGCAGCTAAACTAACAATAGCACTTCGGTATAAAGCCCCAAATGTACCGAAAGACCAAGTAACTTTGACATCACCGATAAAAACTAGAAAAGCGATCGCAATACCTACAGCTATCACAGCTAAATCAGGTGTTGTCCCCGCACTATTCAACTTTGTCAAGAAATTAGGCATATCTCCACGTCGTCCCATTGCTAACAGTAACCGAGATACTCCCAAAATAGTAGTCAATAGGATACTCAACATAGAAGTCATTGCCCCAACAGCTAATAAGTTAGATACTATGGGAATATCAAAACTGTCAGCTACTGCTTTTAAAGGTGCGGCATTCAATCTAGTTGCTTCAGCAAAAGCCTCCGCCCCAATTGATCCTAAACCGATAACTGCAACGGAGACATAAAGTACCATGGTAGCAACTATGGTGAAAGTAATCGCTTTAGGGATACTATTTTGAGGATCTACAATTTCTTCACCTACCATAGAAATACGGGCGGCGCCATTATAAGAAACAAACATCAAAGCCACGGACTGAAGAAAATTAATTGTCCAATCATGAGAATTTGCTCCTGAAAACGTAAACTTCTCGAACCCATGAGAAAAGCAAAAAAAGAAGCCAACAATAATTAAACAAAATAGAGAAAAGATGGTGATAGAAACAGCTACAATAGTTGATACCTTAGAACTTCCCATCCCTCCCAAAACAATCAAGGTGATCAAAAAAACAGCCGTTTCCGCCACAGGTACTAAAATACCAGCATCGGTCATGGCGATATTATTTAAAAGATAGCCAGAAAATCCCAAAGCAGCCGTTGCAGCTACGGCAGTTTTACTTAAAAGATAGATCCAACCTCCAGTAAAACCCAACCAGGGGGTTAAGTATTTATAACCATATTCATAGATGCCACCACTAACAGGATGATTAACAGCCAGTTGAGCATAATTGAGACTATTGCAAGCGGCCAATAATCCAGCTACAATTAGAGCGGCGATCGCAGCTGAACCAGATATGCCCGCAGCAATGCCGATACTAACAAAAATACCTGCTCCAATCACTGATGCTAAACCCATGATAGCTGCACTTAGCCAACCTAACTCTCGTTTAAGTTGCTTTGGAGAATCTTCACTTAACATATTTATTCCCTTGGCAATTGATCTAATTTAAGCGACTAAACACATAGACATTTCCTGATAAAATCAGATGCACAGTTCTCACAATACCTGCACTTTCAACAATCATCGTAGAATCGTGAGTGCTTGTAACTAAAGAAACCTTAACTTTACCCGAAGGGTGCTCAATAATGACAATTTCATTTCCAGAACCTGTGGAAGTAGCAATACCATCAGCAACCGAACCTTTCAAAAGACTACAGCAACCAACACAAATTGCCCCAGTCACTGCATGAGCGCTATGACAAGTATCGGGTACAAAATAACGGGATGTAACATTTCCTCCATAACGTGGGGGTGCGATAATTGCAAATTTAGAACACTATTTGTAACATCACCCAGTCCCATCCGTTCACCAGCAATCCGGCGAATTTTGGCAATTCGGTCTAAAAAGGCTTTATCTGCATCCAGTTCCACCTTGGTTTCATAGCCGGTTTTATCAAGATGTGCCACTGCGGAAAAATAAACAGGGAATGGCTAACTGTTTCATAATATTTTTGGCGTTTCTGCACTTATTATACTCAATATCTAAGTTTTTGCGTAGGGATAATTCATGAATTACCCCTGCTTTGCGTCTTTTTTGCGTAAGTTTAGGTATAATTTAGTGTTTAATATTTACTTCTTGTAAATAATCATCTGCTTGCAAATATCCCCGATTTTTAATAGTGGTTTTTGCGGTGGATATGACGAATGGTTTGAGGATAGCTAATTGTTGTTGTTGATTACGTAGACGAATTTTTTGGGAATATTCTGCGATTTTTATTTTGGCTTGGGGATAAATCGGACTATCTTGGGGGACTTTTTTTAGAAGTTCAATGGCGGTAAAAAAGTCACCCCTGGATGCTTGATTATATGCTTGATATAAATAGTATCTTGATCTAATTTGCTGTTTCTGATTGTATTCAGATAATTTTTGTTTAATGATTGCACCTGCGGAAGTTTCTTCAGGTATTTGCTTGAGGTAATATAACGCTGTGGTAAAATCCCTTTCTTCTGCTTTAGCATAGGCTTTAGTTAACAAATCCTGTGTTTGTTTCTCTACATTGAATTTTGCTTTCTCAAGTAAGGGTTGGATTTTTGCTTGCCAATAGGAATTACCTGGAACTTGAGGCGCATGATATAATACGTCTGTCCAACGATGTTCTTTTAAAGCTTGTTCAGCTAAAAAATAATGTTGTGAATCTTTGTCCCATTGCTTTTGCCATTCTTCAATGGAGGCCTGGGCTTCTGGATAAACATTACTATGAATGGGGATAGATTGGGCTAAATTAATGGCTTGTTTTAAATCACCCAATTGATAGTTTTCTATAGCTTTATATAGGGTTTGTGTTGATGAATAAGCTTGAGAATTATTAAATAAAGAATATACTCCCAAGCCAACTAGCACGGAATTAATTAATAAACCTAATCGCATTCCCGCCAGTAGTGGTTGTGATTCCTCTGTTGTGGATTCAATATTTTTATATAGTGGAGTCTCTGTGGTTGGTATTTCCGTTGGCTGAGTTTCCCATTGTATGTTTTTGAGTACCCATAGGGCTTCGTGGGCTGATTGAAACCGTTCTTGGTATTTATAACGGATCATCTGACTGAGGAAAGCAACTAAATAATCATTAATAGGTGTGTCATCATCACACCAAATAATTTCATTGGTGTCCGAATTAATTTCCAATTGGAGGGGCGATAATCCTGTAATAGCTTGAATAGCAATTATACCCAAGGAATAGAGATCACTATTGATCTGGGTTTGGCCAATAAATTGTTCTGGGGGAATGTAACCCAAGGAGTTGACAGGAACTTGATCTATGGATAATTCGGTTTTTAAACTAAAATCTATGGGTTGAATTGAGCCAAAATCAATTAATACTAATTTGCCATCTATTGCCCGTCTAATTAAATTTTCTGGTTGAATATCGCAATGAATAAAGCCTTGAGAGTGGACGAAATCAAGAATACATAGGGCATCTTCTAGGAATTTAATAACATCAGATTGACTCCATTTACTCGGACTTTCGGGTTCTTTAGGTAATTCAGCAGCTAAAGATTCGCCGGGAATAAATTCCTGTACTAAATAAAATTGTTCATCTTGTTCAAAACAAGCTATCAATTTGGGGATTTGTGAATGACGACCTAAATTTTGGAGAGTTTCTGTTTCTGTTAAAAATCGCAATCGCAGGTAGTCAAAATGGGATGTGGATTGATAGTTATTAACTTTGAGTTGTTTAATAACATATCTAGGTTTATCTGGATGACATATGTCAATAGAGATATATGTTTGTTCAAACACGCCCGTACTGAGTGGTTGAACTATTTGGTAACGATCTTGTAAGATTGTGCCGATCATTTGCTTGTTCATGATCTACTGACCCAGAAATACTTACATATCTTTTCTGACATCGGCTAGTATTTTCCGGAATGATTGTCCAGTATGTAGCCACCAAACTCTTGTAGGAACAATTCATGAATTGTCCCCATCTATTATATTACTTGTGTTCTTGTTTTTCTCCTAAGCTATCAGCGATTGGCTTGACGACCTTGGCGATCGCTTCTTGAACAAAGACTTTGATAAATTCATCCCGGCGATTGATCTGAAATTGTTGCTGTACTACTTCTGTCATTCCTCCATCACCCCAGTCCTGATCATGGCGAAAATACTCGATAAAGCTTTTGCCGGCAATGCGGGTTAAATAGGCGGCCGTTACCCCTTGAATTGCCCTACCGACGATAAAAGTAGCAATATTCAATTGTAGGGCGGTGGATAATAATTCAATTGCCCCTTTCACGATACCTAAACCAGCAATTGTTTTACCTAAAGATAGGGCTAATTCCTTGCCCCGTTCCATGTTTAAATCACAACCATAGACTCTACCAATTTCTACTACCATTTGGGCATTAACGGCTGCTGTTGCCAGTAAGTCCACTACTGGTAATGGTGTAACAGAAACTACACCCGCACCAATCCATTGATAACGTTCAACAATTCTATCTGCTTGACGACGACGTTGGGAGTCTATAAGTTTCCGGGCTTCTTCCCCTAAACGCAGAGATTGTAATAGAATGTTATCCGCAACTAAATCTTCTCCTTCGGCGCGGAGGATGGAGGCCATGCGACGCAATAGGGGAATAATATCCGGTTCTGGTTGGTAGGTTTCACCGGTTTCTAACTGGACTGGTTGGGGGTTGGCGGCGATCGCTACCACATCGTTAGCAGCAATAAAGGTTCTCACTCGTTCCCGGAGTCTGGCTAAGATCACTTCTGTATCATTTTCTGTGTATAAATCTGTTTTATTGAGAATTAAGAGCGATCGCTTGCCAATTTCCGCCAACCCTCGCAAAGGTTCATATTCAGAACGCCGCAAATCATTATCTACCACAAATAACAGTAAATCCGCTTCCGTTGCTAAAGCCCTAGCCAGTTGTTCCCGTTCCGTACCTGCTACCCCCGGGTCTAAAATCCCCGGAGTGTCAGTAATTAATATCTTCCGTTCCAACCCCTTCAACCGCAAACAATAGGTTTCTCCCGCTTGGGTTGTTCCCATCGGTGCGTTGACTTCACCCACTATTCGCCCCATAATGGCATTTACCAGGGAAGTTTTCCCCGCGCTACCTGTACCAAACACTACAACTTGAACCTCTCCCCTGGCTAAATTCGCTTCAATTTCCCTGGTACGACTCAATAAGGCTTGCCGTGTCACCTCATCTTGAATTTGGGCAACTTGTTGACGGACTGCTTGTAGGGTAGAAGTAGCTGCATCAGATTTGGCGGCGGGAATTTGGGCAGGAGTTACTCGTTTCCGTTGTCGGCGTGATTGTTCCTCACCTCTTTGCAAGACTAATATATAGTAAACAAAGGCCGCAATCAAACCGCCAACCAGTACAACTAATAATAATAATAGTAAATTACCTAACAATGGGGAATAGGATAACTGCCAGTATAACCGAGATAGGGAATCTATCAGCCATAGAGTTAAGGACAAAATGACGATCAGACCAATAATCAGAGTGACGATGCGGGGTAAAGGCATGAATAATAAGATTTAGTCTCTAGTATTTTCGTGAGATGACTTTTAAAAAATTATCGTTCTTAGGTACTTTTCTAAACCCGGAGGTATTGGCACAGGTTTAGATTTATCATAAAATAGTTGTCAAAAAACATCAGAGAAAAATGTAGGAATTCAGTTGAGGTGATAAGATTCCCAACTCTCAGTTCCCCCTTTATCATTCCTGAGTTCTAACTCCTGTTATAGTATTGATCATGAGACAAATTGAAAACAACGGGGGAAAATTAATGGGACTGTTTGATCAAATTCTAGGCGCGGTTACTAATTCCAATCAACCAGGCGGTTTGGATAACCTGGTGAATATTGCTATGACAGTTAAACAATTAGGTAATGGTGTTGGTGCTGACTCTTCTACCATGCAATCAATTTTATCAGTGGTTGGCAAACAAGTACAGTCATCTTTACAAACAAAACAAGCCACTGACGGAAGTGAAGCAGTAGAAAATTTGGTTAATCAATTTGCCGGAACTACTGCCGATTCCCAAGCCGTAGATAGCCTATTTTCCCCAGATATCCAAGCACAAGTAGCGGAAAATGCTGCCCGGGGTACTAACTTAGATGTAAATACAATTCAACAACTATTACCAAGTTTAGTACCTTTACTCTTGAGTTTCCTGCAATCCGGTGGTAATCCCTTACTAAATAAATTTCTAGATGTTGACGGTGATGGTGATGTAGATATTGCAGACGCGATTAAATTAGCTAGTCGCTTTTTAAGAATTTAATCCTGGGTACAAAAATTTCAGGCAATAATCTATTCACAAATGATAATTTTAAGAATTGTAAACCGTTAACAATTAGGTTCATGAACGCAGCCGACGATAAAACAATAGTGCGCGAATACTTCAACTCCACAGGCTTTGATAGGTGGCAACGCATCTATGGTGATGGTGAAGTCAACAAGGTTCAGTTAGATATCCGCACTGGACATCAGCAAACTGTAGATAATGTCATCGGCTGGTTACAAGCTGACAACAATTTACCATCATTATCAATTTGTGATGCTGGGTGCGGTGTGGGTAGTCTGAGTATTCCCTTGGCTATAAATAGTGCTAAAGTATACGCTAGTGACATTTCCGCTAAAATGGTATCAGAAGCCCAAGACCGGGCAGTTAAGGTTTTTGCTAATACAGTTAATCCTACTTTTGCAGTTCAGGATTTAGAATCTCTCAGTGGTAATTATCACACTGTTATCTGTTTAGATGTTCTTATTCATTATCCCCAGAACAAAGCTGATGAAATGATTTCTCACCTGTGTTCTTTAGCCCAATCAAGAATTATTCTCAGTTTTGCACCTAAAACCTTTTTCCTCACTATCCTCAAAAAAATTGGTACTTTCTTTCCAGGACCAAGTAAAACAACTCGTGCTTATTTACATCGTGAAAGAGATATCATCAAAATCCTAGAGAAAAATGGCTTTGCAGTTCAAAGACAAGCTATGACACGGACAAAGTTCTATTTTTCTCGCTTATTAGAAGCAACTCGTACATCTGCTTAGTAAGCATGGTACAATTGATACTTAATTTTCCCGACTTCTTGAAGTAGCCGGGATTTCTATTGAAAAATCTGGTATAAAATCTAACTTTATACTAGATTTTGGGAGAGGATTAGCATTAATGGCTGGTTGGGCTGCTTTAGCTGTAGCTGCGGCAACTATGAAGTTTTAATAAATTAGATAATTTTTCGGAAAAATATGGTGAAGGCATATACCAAATAAATGCCCAGAAAAATTCGGAAGTTAAAAGCTCAAATTTTACGTCCAGGGGTTTATATATCTACCCAAACGAGGTAAAGGCAGTCATGAAGGATAGAGATATCCTTATATTGAGAAAAACCTTAACTATTCCAGGTCAGGAAGGGGATGCGCTTTTAGCAATAACTTATTCAGCAAATTCCAAATTTTAAATTGTTAAAAGAGGAAAAAAATATACTTGTTCATAGCAGCAACTACAAACAAGTACAATAAAAATAACAGTAGTTTCTTAAAAAAACAAAATTATTTAGTCGTTATCCCATTCTTCGCGGCCGATTAGATCTCCAATGCGATCGCGCAGTAAAAAATCACATTTTTCTAATTCACATTCTACACAAACCCACTCTCTAGCAGGGATAAACTGGCAAAGGGTATAAATTGGCTGTTGACGGCCAACCATTCCCTTTTCTACCAGTCGGCGTGCTTCATCTTGGATCACATCCAGAGAATAGTAATTGTAATCGATAAAGGGCATCGTATTTACGCTCATGGTTTTTACTCACAAAATTACAATTTAGATAGTTTTCTCGTTATTTACGATGGACAAAGAGGGCAATAATTAAATCTGTCTCCGGGGTTTTGTAGTTTGCTATACTGAACTATTATCATTCTGACGCTACGCACCTCTAAATTATCTAAAGAAATGTTAAGTTTGTCAAGAAAAGATGACATTCATGATATTTGAAGTTCATATTTTGAAAATGACATTCAATAAAAACAGCTAATTTGACCGTTCAAGCGTTAGATATTCCCATTGCCAGCGTTTTTAGATTAATCTACACTTACAGCACCAAAAATCTGAAAATCATCGGAAAATTGCTGTCACTTTAACTGCACTATCTTATATGAATTTACTGATTTTGGCATCTATCCAAAGGAACAAGATTTTTGACACCTATAATTAAGTAGGTGGGCTTTAAAAATTGTCGTTATGGGAACAGGGAACAGGGAACAGGTAAGCATCTCGACTACGCTCTATAATCGGCGAAAGGCAATAGTGAAGAAGTTCTCAGCGATTTTACTTTTCTTCACACATTTTGATTATCTCCCGTCCACTTACTGATTAGACCTGTTGTGAAAATTACACAAGCGTTTCCTAGAACTCCTGTAGAGACTTTCCATGGAACGTCTCTACATTCTTTTCTGGAGATGTCTTTTATATTTTTCTGAGTTTTGAGTCAATCAGCCTCTTCTTGTGCAATCTGATGTATACTCGATAATATTCGTTCGTGCTCAAGTTGGTTTAATAAACTCAAGACCTTAGTTCCTCTTTCGATAGAGCAGTCTTCCACAAATAGCACTTCGGGAGTGCGTCGTAATCTTACTCTAGCTCCCAGTTCACTACGGACATAACCCGTCGCGGACTTTAAACCTGCCATTGTTTCCGCCTTAGCTTCGTCTGTTCCATAAATACTGACGAATATTTTAGCGTGTTGTAGATCTCCAGAAACATCCACATCGGTGACACTGACCATTCCCGTTCCCACCCGGTCATCCTTAATACCGTTAAGTAGCATTTGGCTAACTTCCCGTTTAATTAACTCAGCAACGCGGGAAACGCGGCGATTTGTAACCATATAAATTCCGCCTTCTCACAAAAATTTGACAATAAATTCTTATCCCCAGTGAAATTGGACGATACTTGAGGTGATAGAATCAACAGCAGCAGTCCCAGAAACTTCACCTGTTTATGGTTCTAGTACAACATGGCGTAAATTAACCAACCATTAAAAATGTCCGAAAAGTTGGTGAAATGAGCTTTTTTTAATTTTTAATTCTGCCTTTGCTATCCTAATTTAGATTGAATTTAATCCTAACATTGCCCGCAGGGTAAGGGTTACAAAAAAAAGACCACTAGCAAAAAACCCTAAAATAGCAATTAGCGTTACCGGACGTTTTAACAGTGGAAACAGCGGTTCGAGGGTGTTTAGAAAAAGACCCAAGACGATGCTGATCAAATAACGAGGGTAACGAAATACATTATCCCAAAATCCATCAAACATTTGAATTTAGACTACCTTATTATACAATATAAGACTCTGGTCACTTTTGTGTTTAGCCCAATTATAATACATGAGCATTAATTATATAAGGATTAGACCTAAAATACCCAAAAAAGTTTGATTTATCAAATTTTCAGCCTGATTGAACAAGACCTGCGACCGTATTTAATTTTTGAAGATTATAGGAGTCAGATTCCCGACTTGGGACATCAATTTATGATTTATGGATACAATACAACAAGTCGGGTATCTTATTCTCCCCTGAGAATTTACAGTTTTAACCTTTTGATAAAGGGTGTAAATATGGGAATTAGATCGGAATTACTCAGAACCATAGTCGGGAAAGAGCGATCGCTATAATCAATTGTCGGTGATAATGGAAACGACTCAGAATTAAGGGATACCCACGTACCACCAGCAGCTTGCACAATCACCCAAGCACCTGCAATATCCCATACTTTGGGTGTCGCTTCAACTCCTCCCAAAACTGCACCCATTGCGACCGTGAGAAAGTTATAACTAGCAACTCCTAACATCCGCAGTTTACAAGGAAAACCCGGTTGAATAATATCGGTACTGCGAGAACAAAGATTAAAACAGTGGTTTTTACCGGGAGCATCTTGACTGGAGTGAATAGGATGGTGATTTAAAAATGCTCCCGTTGGCGTTGTTAAGCCTGATGAACCTGCCCAAAACCCATAAAAGGCTTGATTTAATGGTGGCGCGTAAACATAACCAAAAATAGGCGTTCCTCGATAAAGTAACCCCAGAGAAATAGACCAAATAGGAATTCCCCTGGTAAAGTTGGTTGTACCATCTAAAGGATCAATTACCCAACACCATTCTGTATCAGGAAAAGTTTGGTCACTTTCCTCGCTCAAAATGCCGTAACCTGAGAAAGTAGAAACAATGGCATCTCGAATTTCTTGATCTGCCCATTGATCTGATTTTGTAACTAAGCTACCATCAGCTTTCTGTGAAGCTTTAACTTTGCCAAAATCTTGCATTAATTGTGTGCCCACTCTGGTGGTAGTGGTTTCGGCAAATTCTAAAATCGTATTCCAAAAATCGTTCATTTTTGTCAGTTGTTAGTTGTTTTTTAATTACTCAGGACTTACGCAAACCGGACTTTTGCCTAGGGGTAATTCATGTAGCTTGCTTCCCGAAGGGTATTAGCCCTACTTTCATTCTTGCGTAAGTGCTACATTAATCTAAATCACTTTCTAAAACAGCAGCAAAAGCCTTTTTAGTATTAGTTTTAAATTCCGTCACATTCACACGATTCAAAAAGCCGATTGATAGTAACATTCCCACAGCTTCTAGGGTAAACACTAATCCATAGGCTAGGACTAAATTATCTGGTAATAACTGTCGTCCTATATCTAAAAAAGTGCCACCAATAATCGTAGCAATTCCTCTAGATATGGATTGGGCAAGTCCCCAAGCGCCGATGAATGTACCTGCGACTTCAGCTATAGTTAGATCTAACATTAAACTTACTGCCGCAGTAGTAACAAAACCAGTTGCTAAACCAAATATAACTAAACTTCCCTTGAGTATAGATGGATTGGCAGAAAATCCTGAAAAACCGATGAGTAAAGCCGCGACTGCTACCAAAATGCAACCCAATTTGATAGTTTTACGTTTACCCAAGCGAGGAACGATAAAAAACCCTGTAACTCCATAGGAAATCAAGATACCAGTTCCATAAAAAACGTTGAGTTTGGTACTTTCTGCCAAAGGCATTTTAAAAACTTCACCAGCATAGGGTTCGATGATGGGATCTTGCATAAACAAGCTAATAGTCATCACTAATAAAAATGTGAAAAATAAGCCTGTTTGTGGACTAGCTGTTAAGATTTGCCAAGCAGCACTTAAACTAATATTATCTTCTCGATTTGATGAAATTGAACGGTTAAAAAAGCGGGAATATTTTCTTTCTACTCCCATAGTAGCGATAATTGATAAACAGAGTACGATACTGGGAACTATAAGGAATAAACGATTAATTGCCGACTGTAAATCTGCTAAAGGGGCATTACCATCCAATTGTTTTAATAAACTAGAACTAATAATTGCCCCAACGATAATTCCTACCATCAACATTGACCAAACAATACCTACAACTTGGGAACGGTTGTCTTCTTCGGAAATATCTACTAATAAAGCAGCAAATGCCGTACCACTAGCACAAATTGCTAACCCATAAATAGCAAAGACTAAACTTAAAACGGCTAACCAACCGATAGTTGCTGTGCTCCAAATTTCAGTAGTATTGGTAATACCAGAATTATTTAATTGCCAGATTACTTGTACAATTAAAAAAGCGGCGATCGCAAATATTCCCGCACCTATCCAGATGTAGGCGGTGCGATGATAACCAAATAAAGGTTTAGTATCAGAAACCTGTCCAAATAAAATTCTTGTTGGGGCAATAAAATAAGGTATTGCTAATACCAAACTGCCTAGAGTTGCAGGAATACCTATTTCCTTAATCATGACTCGGTTGAGTACCCCCAAAGTCAAAATAGACATCATACTCAACCCCATTTGAAACAATCCTAGGCGAAACATGGTCAAAATATTGACTTTTGGTAGAGTTAAGGCTGAACTTTGGGTATCAAAGGTATCTTCTATTGCCATAGCTTCTTTTTTTAGATGGTTTACGGAATGCCACTTGACTATTGGTTTCTAAGGTAAACTTATATCTTGGATATTTAAAGCATAGGCTTTAAACCGTTCTAAATCTTCTTGGATTGTAGATTCTACCACTTTTCCTAAAAACAAATTATCCATGAGTTTACCAATTAGGCCAGGAATTGCATAGGAAATAGTCATTTTTACCACACTATAATTATGGCGATCGTAGAAGCGAATTGCTCCTTGATTTGGTAAACCATCTACAGATTCCCATTGAATAATTTGCTGGGGGATCATTTTAGTAATGCGAGATTTCCAGGTAAATTCTAATCCACCTGTAGTCAGTTTCCACAATGAAATATCTGGTGTATCTTGAGGAATTGTTACCGAATCAATCCATTTCATCCATTTAGGCATTTGCTCTAAATCAGACCATAATTCCCATACTAATTCTATGGGAACTTCAACTTCTACCTGTACACTATGTTCTAACCAGTCACTCATAGGATTTTAGATTTTAGATTTTAGATTTTAGATTTTAGGGTTCTTCAGTACATAGTATGCAAAATCAATCTCAAAAAACTGTGGAAGGCTTAATATACATAAGACATAAGCTACAGATATTGGATATTTTTACAAAAGTTGCCTCTTTACCCTGTTCCCTGTTCCCTCTTTCAGACTGGTAATTTAGCATAACAAGTACGGTAGAACCGATTTTAGTTTGTTAACAGTTAACTGTTAATAATTAACTGTTAATCTTCACCTATTGTTTTACAGTCTCTAGGATTACTTTGGCAGCACGTTTTCCAGAAATTGTTGCCCCTTCCATACTATCAATGTAATCTTGTTGAGTGTAACTGCCAGCCAGGAAAAAGTTTGGTATAGGTGTTTTTTGATCTGGACGGTAAGCATCCATACCTGGTGCTTCACGGTACAAAGATTGAGCCAGTTTGACCACGCTATACCAGGTCATGTTTAAGTCTCTAGAAGAAGGAAACAGTTCATGTACTTGTTTTAAGACGTGGTGAGCGATCGCTTCATTGTTTTGTTTAATAAAAGGATCTCCAGGTGTTAATACCAATTGTAACAATGAACCCTCACCGGGACGATAATAATCTGCGGGGCTGGTTAAGGCCAAATCGGCAAAACAAGAAAAATCTGCATCGGCGGTATATAATAAATTATCTATACCAACGGCGTGGTTTAATTGTTTGCGTTTTGCCTCATCTTGCAATTCTGTCACCCAACCATCGAAACGTAATTGCACTGTGGCGACTGGAACGGCATCCAATTTATAAATGTTATCAAATTCTGGCCATTTGCGCCAAGCTTGGGGTAAAACTCGGTGAATTCCGGGAATATCGCAAGCACAGACATAGGCATCAGCCGTAATTACTTCCTCTGTATCACCTTGGGCGACTACGATTCCTGTAACATGAGTTGCCTTGTCAGATTCAGCAAACTGAATTTCTCGCACTTGGCGACGGGTGTATATTTTTGTGCCTTTTGCTTCTAAATATTTAACAATAGGTTTGTGTAAGTATTCATGGGGTGAACCTTCTAGCATTCGTAGAATTGAAGCTTCAGTTCTGACCGCAAAAAACTGAAAAATTGTCAACATACAACGGGCAGAAATGTGATCACAATCTATAAATCCTAAAGCGTAGGCGATAGGATTCCATAGACGTTGAATACTACCTTTACTGCCACCGTGACTATAAAACCATTGGGAAAAACTGATTTTATCTAATTTGCGAATAGTATTCATTGCTCCGTCAAAGTCTAGCAAACCCTGAACTATAGGGCTAGTGACCAGAGCGATGGCATTTTGGAATTTATCTTGTAAAGACAGTTGGGAGGTAGTGAAAAATGCCTTTAAACCATTAAAAGGAGCCCCTGTGAAAAAGCGAAAATCTAACGCCCCAGTTTCTCCACCTTTATTAATAAAAGTATGGGTATGTTCCTTGAGGCGTAAATTTTCTCCAGCCCCCACTTTCTCCATTAATGCAAACAGATTGTAATAGCACCCGAAAAAGACGTGCAGCCCCATTTCGATATGGTTGCCATCACCATCTACCCAACTGCCTACCTTACCCCCCACAAACGGGCGGGACTCGAAAATTTCTACCTCACAGCCTGCATCTACTAAATCTATAGCAGTTGCTAACCCAGCTAGTCCCGCACCCACAATTGCAACGCGCATTCCCTCGTTCCTTGTTCAGTTTCTTGACAAATTGTAACTGAATTGGTGATTGGTAAGTTGTCAATTGTCAGTTGTTAGTTGTTCTTGGCAAAATTCTTTCGCGTCCCTGCCCCTGTGTGCTTCCTATGACCCCCCTGCGTCTTCTTCCCCTTGAGGTAAGCTTCTAATCAATTCCCGAATTACATCTGTTGCTGGTCTGCCTGTTTGCTGGCAGTATTTTTCTAGCTTTTCTGCTTCTTGTGTAGCCAGATTAACTGTTATGCGTTTAACCGCCCATTTCTTATTTGTCATTATCATGCACTTAGCTATATATTTACTTGATCTAGAGATTTCCGTGACACAAAACACTGGATGAGACTATGAGAGTTAGTCTGAATTAACAATGTAACAAAAACACTAATATTATTAAAGTTTTTCAGTTTGCCAACTATTAGAGATCATCCAAAGTGGCGATCGCCTAATTGAATGCTGTATACTCGTTGTTAATTTAGAGTGATCACCATTGATTTGAGCTATCAATTTTGAGATCCTAAATCAAAAAAAAACAAGATCTAATAGATCACCTCTAGGTTATTTTGCTGGTGTTTTAGCTAAGTTCTGTAAACCTATAGATTTTAGTCAACAGTTGCCAAGTTTAATGTTTCCGCAGAAAGTATCTGGGGTCTAGCAGGATTTACCTCACAGTTAATCCTCTGGCAATCATTAAACCACAACGGCCGTCCGTATGGCGACAACCCTACTCCCATTTTTTCAAAGCTGCTAGTGGATGATTGATAAAATAAATAAATTCAGGAATTAAGAATCTGGAATCTATGACACAAACAACTCAAACTCAACAGCGCGGAATTATTTTATCTGAAGCTGCACTACGCCAAGTTAAATCCTTACAAGCCAAGCAAGGCCAAGATTTATGCTTACGGGTGGGAGTCAGACAAGGTGGTTGTTCGGGGATGTCTTACATGATGGATTTTGAGGATATCAGTAAGATCACCTCTGATGATGAGGTTTTTGATTATGATGGCTTTAAAATTATTAGCGATCGCAAAAGTCTACTCTATCTATACGGGTTAATGCTCGATTACAGTGATGCTATGATTGGCGGTGGTTTCCAATTTACTAACCCCAACGCCTCTCAAACCTGTGGTTGTGGTAAGTCTTTCGGCGTATAATATTCGAGAAAAATTGGTCAGTTATTAGTTGCTAATCACAACTGACAACTGACAACTGAACACCTGACTAAGGACAAATGACTAATACAATTGACTCCCTGTTTGATACAGGTTTAGAACGCTATAAAGCTGGAGAATCTGTAGAATCTCTAATCCCTGTATTTAAAGAGGTATGCGATCGCGCTCCTAAAGCCAGTTCAGCCTGGATTTGCCTAGCTTGGCTATATCTTCTTGATAACAAAGCTCAGTTAGCTTTTAAAGCGGCTAATAAAGCCGTAAAACTCAATCCCCAAGATCCCCAAGGCAGAATTAATCTGGCTTTAGCTATGCTAGAAACTGGTCAAAAAGGTTTGCGGGAACACATTGACATAGCACAACAATTGATATTTGTCAATGAAGAATGGCAAGAAGAAATTAAAAATAGCATTGAAGATGGTTTAACCAGAAAACCTGATTGGAAAAATTTGGAAAAAGTGAAAACATGGTTATTTGCGGAATAGTTGACGGGTAAGAGGTGGTAGGGGCGAACGGCCGT
Source organism: Cuspidothrix sp. (assembly GCA_046080125.1). GTDB lineage: Bacteria > Cyanobacteriota > Cyanobacteriia > Cyanobacteriales > Nostocaceae > Cuspidothrix. Next base: position 46,855 of record JBJTTJ010000221.1, on the reverse strand, counting down.
TCGCCCGTACAACAGTCAACAGTCATCAAGAAAGATTGATTAATTGTTAAAAAATTTAATTTTAGGCGATCGCAACACTGAGAGATAATGTATAAAGAAAGATCACCAATTTCTTAAAGAAGTTAGGGAGCAAAAACAGGGAAACTTTCATTTTAAGATGTATGTGTGGGTGCTTTAATTTTAAAAATGAGTAGATGCGATCGCCAACTTATTATAGTTTTGACTACAGCTTCTTTAATTGTGATGACAGGGGGAGTCATTGCACCGATTTTTCCAGAAATCGTCACAGATTTGCATCTGAGTCCAGCACTTGCGGGCTATTTGATCAGTAGTCATTTCCTAACTGTAGGTATATTTAGTCCAATTCTAGGCATATTAGCAGACCGTTTAGGCCAAGTGCGGATACTCGCGGTTTCCCTAATTCTCTATGCTTTATTTGGCATGGTAGGAGGGTTAATGCAGAGTTTCCTACCAATGTTAATAACGCGGGGTTTAATAGGGGCAGCAACTGGGGGAATTGCGGCTGCTAGTTTGGGTTTGCTAGTGAAAATGTATGATTCTGCTGAGGAACGTTCTCAAGCGATCGCCTATGTATCGAGTGTCATTACTGTATCAAATATAATCTATCCAGTATTAGGCGGTATAGTCGGGACTTTACACTGGCGAGCAGTTTTTTGTCTCTATGGTTTAGCCCTACCTCTAGCATTATTTGTCCTAACATTACAACCTCAAACAGGGTCAAAAACACCCTCTTCAGAATCATCTCACAAAAGAAATGATCTAGATAAACTCATTCAAACTTTCACCAATCCTTTCACATTACAGCTATTTTTAACTCTCTGTTTGACCGCCGCCACCGCTTACGCTGTGATCATTTACTTGCCCTTATATCTCAAAACAACCATGAATGCCAGTAGTGTATTAATTGGCATTGCCTTAGCTTCCCAAGCCTTGGGAGCGGCTGGTATTTCGGCTTTTGGAGTCGGGAGATTAACTAAACTTTTTGGCTTAATTGGCAGCACAGGATTAGGCTTTGGCTGTATGGCTTTGCCTTTAATAATTATTCCCCAACTTCATCAATTAATATTCCTATTTCCGACAATAATTATATTAGGAATTGGATTAGGAATTGTTGTCCCTAGCCTTTATAATTTGTTATCTAATCTTGCTCCCTGGGAATATCAATCTAGCATTTTAGCAGCAGGAACAGGAGCAAATTTTCTCGGACAGTTCCTTTGTCCCAGCCTATTTGGTATAGTATTGAGTCATCAAGGTGTGATAGGAGTATTTTATTTCGGTGCGAGTTTATCTTTAATTTTAGGACTCTTGATATTGAGTAGGTTGGCGTTAAAAATTATCCTAGGAATAAGACAGGAGGAAAAAGGGATTTAGACCTGTTTACTACCCTCCTGGAGGAGACTCTTCTGTGTCCCCTATTAAATAGACTTAGATTCAGTCAATTTCTTAGATATCCAACTAATAATTCCGCTCAGTAATGCACCACCCATGAGAATACCAATTGCTGGGTTGAATAATGGTATCCAGAGTTGATGCCATAGGTCTAAACCCAGATTAATTCCTGAAGCATCACCAACCACAGCAATAACAAACCATGCAAAACCTAAAATAACTAAGAAAACATCAGCAACTAAAATTAAGTTCAGCCAATTTAATAATTTGTCTTTCATAAGACCTCGCGGTAAGCGGGAAACTCAGTGTCTTTAGACCTGGAAAGGAAACCACAGGAGGAGTTGTAACCACTGTGGTATTTTCTATATTAACCGCGATTCGGGTCTTCAATAAACATCCGGTGGTAATGAAATTGCTAACGATCTAAGATTAAACCTAGGCTTACTGGGTAGGTGTTATCTGGTGAGTGCAGGGAGAATTAGACTTTGGGTAGTCCCTAATCTAATTCCCTGGGCAGAGTCTCAGTGACTTTATCAAAAGTCATCTTATGAAAAAGTTACATAATACCCCAGAAGTGGAGAAAGCCTTGACCGGAAAATAGTTCAATCAAAGCTGCTGCTAAAAAGCCAATCATCGCTAGACGGCCATTCCAGATTTCTGCTTCGGGTGTAAAACCCCAACGCCAAGCATTGCGATCAGTTGCTACAGGTGTAGTAGCTGTTTTGGTTGCATCAGTCATGGTTAGCACTCCAAGTTAGGATTTACTAAGCTTTGTTATCTTATGTAAATAAATATAACAATTTTTTACAAAAAAAACAACATTTGTTCATATTTTTTTGTCCCTATTATGCAGTCAACAGTCAGGAGGTTTTAAACAAGGTGGTCTGGTTCTAAAGCGCAGGGATAGGCGCTATCACCAGTTTCTACTTGAATAGTAGAGTGTTTGATACCGAAATGGTGTTCAAGTTCCTGGGCAACTTCCCATAAAAAAGCATCACCAGGGTAGCCTTCTGGCATGACCAAATGAACAGTAAGTGCTGTTTCCGTGGTGCTCATAGCCCAGATATGCAGATCATGGATTTTCAATACACCGGGACGTTCAATTAAGTAGTTTTTCACAGCACGAGGTTCAATTCCTGCGGGTACGCCATCAAGTGCTAAATTTATCGAATCCCTGAGTAATTGCCACGTCCCAATCACAACAACAACTACCAAACTTACCAAAGGATCAAGCCACAACCAATGGGTGAATAAAATCGCAATTCCTGCATCAGCAAATAAAGCCAGGGAGTGGGCTAAATAGCCATAAGCGGCTTCAACTATCACGAATCCTAAATTAAGTGCTGTACCAATGGCAAAAGCACGGCTAAATGTTACCGGGGTGTGACTGTTGTGTCCATGATCGTGGTCGTGTATCATATTAATAAGCTGGGAGACTCTACCCCTATATATCATTGATAGCGGAGCTTGGTTTTTTACTAAAAGTTAACCCAGTTTCCCCCATGTCAATAATGACTGTATCACCAGAAACAAAAGTATTTTCTAGTAACTTGGTGGCGAGGGGATTTTCCACTTCTCGCTGAATTGACCGTTTTAACGGACGCGCGCCGTAAACTGGATCGTATCCCGCTTCTACAAGATGATTACAAGCTGCTGGGGATATCTCGAAGCTAATTTTTTGCTCTTTGAGGAGGTTTTCTACCCGTTTGAGTTGAATCCGAATAATATGACCCATTTCTGCACGACTAAGAGCGTGGAATAGAATCAGATCATCTACACGGTTGAGAAATTCGGGGCGGAAGTGCGATCGCAAACTTTCCATGACCTTACCTCGCATTATATCATACTTGCTATCATCACCGGAAATATCCAAAATATGTTCACTGCCGATATTGCTAGTCATAACTATAACGGTGTTACGGAAGTCAACAGCCCGCCCTTGGGAATCAGTAACTCTACCGTCATCTAAGACTTGTAACAAAATATTAAATACATCGGGGTGGGCTTTTTCCACTTCATCTAACAACACCACTGAATAGGGATGTCTGCGAATTGCTTCAGAAAGTTGACCTCCTTCTTCATACCCGATGTATCCCGGAGGCGCACCGACTAGGCGAGAAACGGAATGTTTCTCCATATATTCGGACATATCCAAACGCACTAAAGCATCATCAGAATCAAAGAGAAACTGAGCTAGGGCGCGGGCGAGTTCAGTTTTACCCACGCCAGTTGGTCCCATAAACAAGAATGAACCTATAGGTCGAGAGGGGTCCTTCATGCCAGCGCGGGCGCGACGAATCGCCGCAGAGACGGCGGAAACTGCTTCTTCTTGACCAATTACCCTTTCATGTAAATGACTTTCTAATTTAAGTAATTTTTGCCGTTCAGATTCTAAAAGCCTATTTACGGGGATTCCCGTCCATTTAGCGACAATTTCAGCGATATCAGCTTCTGTGACTTGTTCTCGCAACAATGTTGAGCCCTGGGTTTGAATTTCTAACAGTTTCGCTTCTTTAATTTCCCTTTCTCGTTGCACCCCTTCTAATTTACCATATTTGAGTTGAGCAGCTTTATTCAAGTCATAGTCACGTTCTGCTTGTTCAATTTGTAGCCTAAGATTATCTTCTTCTTTCTTTAACTCGCTAATAGCTTCTAATAACTGCTTCTCGCCTTGCCATTGTTCGTTAAAGATATGCTGTTTTTCGGTTAAGGTAGCAATTTCTGCCTCAATGCGTTCTAATCGTTCTCTAGTTTGGAAAATTGTTTGTTCTTCTCCCGATAATGACAGTTTTTCCATTTCTAGCTGCATTAAACGTCTGTCAATGGTTTCTAATTCTGCGGGTTTGGAAGTGATTTCCATTTTTAATTTAGCTGCGGCTTCGTCTACTAAGTCAATAGCTTTGTCTGGTAGAAACCGATCAGCAATATAACGTGCTGATAAGGTAGCAGCAGCAACTAAAGCGGAATCGGAAATTTTGACGTTATGGTGTACTTCATAACGCTCTTTCAAACCTCTTAAAATAGAAATTGTATTTTCTACTGTTGGTTGATCTACATAAACCTGTTGAAAACGTCTTTCTAATGCGGCATCTTTTTCAATAAATTTACGATATTCATCTAAAGTAGTTGCACCAATACAACGTAATTCACCACGAGCTAACATGGGTTTAAGTAAATTACCTACATCCATTGATCCTTGTTGATTAGAACCAGCCCCGACCACGGTGTGGAGTTCATCAATAAATAGGACTACTTGCCCATTTGATTCCGTAACTTCATGGAGAACATTTTTTAAACGGTCTTCAAACTCACCTCGGTATTTTGCGCCGGCAATTAAGCTCCCGATATCAAGTGAGATGAGTTGGCGATTTTTCAGGGATTCAGGAACGTCGCCATTAAGCATTCTTTGGGCTAGGGCTTCAGCGATCGCAGTTTTGCCAACTCCCGGTTCACCAATTAACACAGGGTTATTTTTACTACGTCTAGATAATACCTGAATTACCCGGCGAATTTCATCATCCCTACCAATAACCGGGTCTAATTTTCCTGCTTTAGCTTGTTCTGTTAAATCTCGTCCGAATCTTTTTAAAGCTGCATCAGGTACTTTACCTTCAGCTTTTGGTGATGCTTTAATACTGGGAGTATTGCGAACAGATTTAACTCCCATTTCCAACTGAACAACATCTATATTAAGACTCTTAAACAATTTTCTACCAATCCGGTCATCATCAGCCAAAGCTAGAATGAGATGACCTTCGGAGATTTCATCCTCTCTCATTTTCGACCTAATTTCATCAGCTTTATCTAAAAACTTTTCTAAATTACGTCCCAAGTAAAGTTGATCACTTTTAGCTACCCTGGGTTGACGCTGAGTAAAAGCCTCCAACTGTTGTTGAAATCGCACCGTATCCACCTCAGCACGAGTTAAGATAGCCGTAGATAGAGCAGTGGGTTCTTCTAAAAGAGCAATAATTAAATGTTCAACTTCTAACTGTTGTTGTTTATAAGCACGAGCAACATCTTGTGATTTTGCTACTGCTTCCCAGGCTGTATCAGTAAATTTATCAGGATCTGTAGGCTGCATTTGTAAAATTAGATTTTAGACTTGTGATTTAAGTTTAGGGGGGGGAATGGGTAATGGGTAAAGAAGTTCTTGATCTTCCTACCCTCTACCTTAAATTATTCTGGAGTTTTTAACTGAATCAATTCAACTTTATAACCATCTGGATCTTCAGCAAAAGCAATAACCGTTGAACCATGTTTCATTGGACCTGGTTCTCGAACTACTTTACCACCCAGTTGTTTAATCGTCTCACAGGTGGCGTAGATATCATCCACACCCAGAGCAATGTGACCATAGGCGTTACCTAAATCATACTTTTCTACACCCCAGTTATGGGTGAGTTCTAAAACTGTGTGGTCACTTTCTTCCCCATAACCGACAAAAGCTAGTGTAAACTCTCCTCCGGGATAGTCTTTCTGCCGGAGTAGCTTCATTCCTAGGACATCACAGTAAAATTTCAAAGACTTTTGTAGGTTGCCTACCCGCAGCATAGTGTGTAGTAATCGCATAGTAACCGTTGCTAAACTTTGTTAATATTTTATATCCGATCAGCAATTTTTCCATAAATCATGTTTGATTTTAAAAACTATGAGAGATCAGAAAAATTAAAAAGGGATTCCTACGGAGTGCTATCGCACCTCAATCTACCCCAAGGAGCGAACTGACCAGTCAAGTTACTCAAACACTTCCAGGAAATATTGTTACCTATGACATAGAAACAATTCCACCCGTTAAATTCAATTCTTCATCTGTTAGCTCTGTGAGATAGTTTTCTGAATCAGAAAATAGTTTGAAATAAAGACTCTAAAATTTGCTCCCTGATTTCACTCAATTCAGACCCCAACCATTTCTCAATTCTCAAAACGTGATAACCTAACTTTGTTTGAATTGGTCCAATTACCTCAGTTTCTTTCCCTTCAGTAACAGCTTTCGCAATTTCCGGTAACAATTCCACTAAAAAGCGCACACCAACAAAACCACCATTTTCTTTTGACTGCTTACTCTTAGAGTGTTTCAAGGCTAAAGCACAGAAAGAAGCATTTTCCACTCGTAACCCTTGGGCAATTTTCAAAGCCTCTGTTAAGTCACGGACTAAAATTTCCGAAAGGGCAACACGCCGATAATCATCTCGATTACTTATATAATTAGCATCAAACGCTTCACCAAAGAAATGTTCTTTTAACTTTTCTTTCAGCAGTGATACCCTAATTCCTTGTGACCAATCTTCTAGTGTGATTCGCTGTTGAGCTAACCAAGCTGTTTGAGATGCTACAGGTAATTTGTGTTCTAAGCGAAAGGCATCTCTAGCAGTTTGCAATTCTTCATCAGAAACCGTAATTTTTAGCCGTTCACAAACTTTGAGAATTAAATCCTCTTGTTCCACTTTAGCCGCTATTTCTGCAATCTTATAATTATGGCGCAGATAAGCAATAATAGCCTCATCAGTGGCAGGAGAAATTTCTGGTAGTGCCAATTTTTCTAGATTTTCTTGCATGAGTTTAATTCTGTTAATTTGAGAAAATTTTAATTAAAGAAAGTTGAACAAACTTATTTTCTACAGCAAGTCCGATTCTTTTACCCATCTTTAAAACCTTGCGTACTAAGGTTAGAGAAATTTTAGAAGGGGGTTTTGTCTCAAGCTGTCGTAACGTTGATAAAGTGCAAATTGAGAACTTAATAAAAACGTCATAAGGTTATTGATATTAAGGTGTTTACCTCCCGGGGAGATAAAGATTCTCTTCACTGTTTAATTGGGAAAAAATTTAGGTAAATATGAATTAATCCGCCTTTCGGGAGAAATAAAATTTAAACACCAGGGTACAGAAGCAGAAATGGTGTCAAATGAGCAATTCAGGTTGTTAGTCAAAAATAGTCTCGTTTGTACAAATCAGTTAAACGATAAAGCAATTAATATTTATATTTATAGATTTATAAGCATGAGCGAAAATTCCACAGCACAAATTTCATAAATCCCCTCTTATGATCCCAATAAGGAATAGGACACCTAATTGGGCAGTTTTAAGATGATTATAATGCATAACACAGTATGAAATCTTGTAAATATGCAGGTAGACGCAAATTATCTTGTACTTCACGCCTACCAGGAAATGCTATATTTATTTCTTAAACAATGCACTGCTAAAAATATTCAGTGCGGCAATAGTGGATTTACACTGTGAATCTGCGTGTTAAGATAATTACTAGTTGAAACCAGAGGTTAAAATGTGCAATAGCATCTCCCCGTTTTATATGCGATTTATAGGAATTAATGAAGATTTTATCCCTCAGAAGCAAGAGGATAAAGATTTAAAGCGCAATGTTGATAAAGATGAAATATTAAGCTCTTTATGTAAACAAAATGATCCTCAGAACTTAGTGATTTTTTGTAAAAATATTACTGCTAATGACCAACTAGAACATAGAGAGCAGATTGCATGGCAAGTTTTACAATGTTTCTGTGAAGAAAGTGCTTATAAAGCTACAATACAAGTCTTCGGTAATGTCAATTATAACCAGCATGAAATGATGCTTAAAGGGTTGTTTATTGCTCGTCAGTTTATTTATGATTTAGAGAAATTCAAGCCTGTTATTTGTAAATATGATCCAAAAATAAGCTCTTTGAGATATTATGTTCAAAAAGTGCTAGAAAATATTATAAAAGATCAATTAAAACTCAAGTTTTCTAAGTGGCGAAAATTAAACAAGGCTAGTAAGAATGAATTAGAAAAAGCTCTTTTAAATTATGGAATATATAAGGATTTAATTGTCAAAATTAAATTTGCACTTAAATTATTTAAGCAAGTTTATATAAACAATAGAATTAAGAACAATATAACTAGGAAATCAGGAGAAAAATGGCCAGAACCAAAAATTTCGGATTATGAAGAATGCGTTCAATTATATAACTCAGAAATAGAACTAAAATTTTATACTGATCAAGATGATAATATCCAAAAAATTACATTAGAAACATTACAAAAATGGATAGACATTTGTAATAAAGCTCTATCTGATTATGACAATATAGAAAAAAATATTACTGAATATAAAGATAATGTTAATCCTAAAGAAAAAAAAATTGATAATCCTCACAGGAAAATAAATCCATTGAAATTAGATTTGCAATTAATTATAGCACAATTTAGAGTTTTAAATACAACAAAACAAAAAACTTTGATTTATTTTTATGGGTTTAATATGAAATCAAATAAGATAGGAGATATTTTTTCGGTTGGTTCAACCGCAATTCTACATCGCCTAAAAAATATCAGGAAACAATTTATGGATACATTAATGAAAACTTTATATGAACCAAGTGACCGTGAAGAGTGGGCTAAAACTTATATAGGTAATTGGTTAATTAATAATTATCAAAAACCTGTATATTCAAATTATTTTCATTGTCTCTTAATGAAGGCAATCAAAACATTGGACGTTCAAGAACAACACTTGTTACAGAAAAAATTTGGACAAAAAACTGGGTATTGTCAACTTACTGAAGAGTCTGGTATGCTTGAGGAAGATTTGGTAAAAATGATCAATCGAATCAAAGCTAAACTCGAGCAAGCATTTCTTAAGGAAATTGAAAGAATTATTCAGCGTGACTTACCAAAAATGTTATCTACTCTTTCCAAGGATTTCATTGACCGTGCTTGCTTAAATTTAGGATTTTCTGAGATTGAGATAGCTTATTTACATTTAAGAATTTCAGCAAGAGAATGGAGTGATATGGAAAATGTAGATATTATTCTTAACGAATGCTTGAAAATATTAAATTGGCCACAATAACGAGGACTAAATCATGTTTGACCTGAATCAATTATTAACAGATAATACCCAATATTTACGTTTAGATATTTTGCCATCTGTTCAAGAAAAGGCATGGGAACAGTCACAGAAACATTCTAATGCGATCGCTCGCCATAATTCCTATCTAAATTACGTTAGTTTATATACCTTACTTGACTGGTTTATAGATGACTTAACGGAAGCAGAAACTATAGCTAAACCTGAAATTTACCCAAGTGAACATAGTTTACCTAGCATTTGGGAAGTGGTAAATGGTGCAGTTATTAAGTTGGGTGAAAAGCGCATAGTCCTTATTCCCTGTGAAATAAGCGACTTAGAAGAATTTTCTGTTCCCCAAGAATGGGTAGATATTCCCGAATGGGCAGGTGATTATTATCTAGCTATTCAAGTAAATTTAGAACCGGAGGAAGATGAATGTTGGCTAGAACTATGTGGTTTTACAACCCATCGTTATTTAAAGAACCTGAGTAAATATAATCCTAATGAGCGAATATATACAATGACACTAGATAATTTAATTCAAGACATTGCAGTAATGGAAATCACACTACCACTAAAGATGCAAGAGGAAATTCCTGATTTACCAAAGCTATCAGAAATTAAAGCTAAAAAATGGTTAGATTTTTTTGGTAATTCATCTATTTATTCTCCCAGGTTACGGGTTGATGATGTAACTTTTGAGGAATGGGCAGTATTACTGGTTAATGACTTATGGAGGCAACAGTTATATGAACAACGTATGGGTCTAGTAACTTCAGCTAGTTTAGTAGCCGGTAATGCCCCTACACCAATCGCTTCTTTATCAATTACACTGGGAGAAGGTATTTTAAAAAGAATCCAAAATACACTATTAACAATTTGTCAAAAAGTTGAGCCACTATTAAAACAATCTTCAGGAGAACTTATTCTAGGATTTAAAAATGCTCCTAATCCTTCAATTACTGGTTTTAAAGGAACAAACTTTGTGACTATAGAATTACCTACTATCAGTCAGGAGATAGCTTTAACAGTCGCTTTAATACCTGTAAAAAATGAGTCTGAGGTTATAGATGTATTGGTTGAAGTGCGTCCTGTCGAAAATCAACAGACTTTATTACCAAATTTAGAGTTTAAGGTACTAAATCCCAATCAAGGAACAATCGTAGCAACTCAATCTGAAGAAAAGCGTCCATTTATATTCTGTAAGTTTCGTCGTAAATTACAAGAACCATTTAGTGTTCATCTAGCATTGAATAATTGGAAACATCATCAAATTTATTCTTCTGTCAATAATTCACTATATCTAATTTAATAGTATGAATCAAGAAAAGCTAGTTATCTTAAAATTACAAGGTGATTTAGAAGAAAAAGGGTTTGCTGTTACAGCTATCATTAAAGATGAATTTAGTGAACCATTAGTTCAAGCACTAGGAAGTTTACCACCTGCTCCATATTTACTTAATAAGTTTAATACTTGGATATCTGAGATTCATACTTATGCTAAACGTGAAGAAATTAATAATCAACCTATAGTTGTTGACACCAGTTCATCAATTGAAGATTGGTTACTTAAAGAAGAACAAATAACATCTAATTCACGAGAAAACTACAATCAAAAACAAAAAGACTTTATTGACTCTTTTAATGTATGGCTTACCCACTCTTATGAATTGATTGAGATTCGTACAGAGTTAGATAATAAAGTATCTAATTATGATGCAGTAAGAGTTATGATTCAAACCAACGACTCTCAAGTTAAAAAGCTTCCTTGGGAAAAATGGAGTTGGTTAACTTATGAGAATCGTCAAGGAAGATTATTTTTTAGCCCTATATACCAACGTCCTCCCAAATTATCTAAAACACAGAAATTGAGAATACAAATTATTGTAGGAGATTCTACAACAACTCAACAAGAATTGGATATTTTACGGAGAACTTTCTCAGAACATGAAATTTTACCAGAACTAATTAATGAATCTAGTATTAAAGTTTACAATTGTTTAGGAGAAAGAAATTATGATATTCTCTATTTTAGTGGACACGGCAAAACAAATGAAGATATTGGTAGAATTTATATTAATCAAGATGAATACCTAGAAATTAATCAATTAAATTTACAAATTAAAAAAGCTATAGATAATAGTTTAAAATTAGCTATTTTCAACTGTTGCCAAGGATTAGGCTTGGAATCAGAGTTGAGCAAGAATAGATTATTAATTCCTAATCTGATTATAATGAGAGATATTATTCATGAGCGTATTTCACAAATATTTTTAGAGGATTTATTACAGTTATTTTTTATCCAAAAAAATCCTCTTCATATTGCTATTAGTCAAGTTTATAATAACTTAAAAGGTTATGAATCTGATTATCCTGGTTCATCTTTAATGCCTATTCTATTTCAAATTTCAGAAAAACCTCAATATTGGGAGGATTGGTTACTAAAAGATCAACCAAATCTAGAATATTCAACAATTTTACCACGTATGGATGAGGTGAGAAATTCAGGTCTAACACTAGAAGATAAACCAAATCCAGAGTCTTCATCAATCCCAGCAATTCCGCCTAATTCTTCTCCTCCAATTTCTGCAATAATTATCAGTTTAATTTCTACAAGTTTAGTAATAGGAATGCGTGTATTAGGACTATTACAACCATTGGAAATATGGGCTTATGATCAAATAATACGTCGGCAACCTTCAGTCTTAAAAAAAGACCCTCGAATTTTAGTAATTACTATTGATAAAGAAGACATAGACTATCAAAAAAGCAAAGGTTGGATAGGAGAAGGAGAAAAAAGTTTAAAAGACGAAGCTTTAGCTAAATTATTAGATAAACTAGAACCGATAAAACCTACAACAATTGGAGTTGACATTTATCATGACTCACCTGTTATAGCTAGATTTTTAAGTCGCTTCCAGGAAGGAGGACGAATTTTCTTTATATGTACAATTCGTTCTGAAACAAATAAAAATGGAGTTGCACCTCCACCCAATATTCCTTCATCTCCTTGGGGATTTAATAATTTTTGGCCGGATAATGATGATATTATTAGACGTTCTACTTTAACTACCAGTTTAAAGAGTCAATACAATCCTCAAGACCCTTGTAAAACTGAATATTCATTTCCTTTTCTATTAGCTCTCCATTACTTAGAAGTAAAACACAAAATTATACACGGAAAGGACACTAAAGAAATTAAAAGGGATAAACATCTAGACAAACTATTTGACCAAGATACTGTAGAAGGTTGGCAGATAGGCAATGCTTATCTACCTAATTTAAAGAAAGGAATGGGAGGTTATCAACAGTTTGATGATGGCGGTACACAGATTCTCTTTAATTATCATTATTCTAATAAGTCCTTTGATGAAGGGTTTTATCATATTGATCTTAAAACAGTTTTAGAAAATGGCATTCCTGAACATTTGGTTGAACTATTTAAAAATACTCATCCTATTATTTTAATTGGTACTGTTGATCCTAATCTTAAAGATGATTATCGGACTCCCTACGGTGAAAGCATTAGAGGCATCTTTTTAAATGCACAGGTTGTTAGTTATATTTTAAGTGTAGCACTGGATAAAAAACCACCAATTTATTGGTGGCCGATATGGGGTGATTGGCTGTGGATTTGGCTATGGTCAATTGGTGTAGTTGGTTTAAGATTATGGATTCCTAACCGATGGTTTTTGTCAGTAACCAGTGGAATTGTATTTTTAATTATCCCCACAAGTGGTTATTTGATTTTTATCTATCAAGCACTATGGATTCCAATTATTCCACCAGTTATCAATGCAATTAGCACAACAGGATTATTATTCTGGTGGGAAAAGAAAAAAAATATTCATTTATTTGTACACGGATTTGGATATTACCACCTCGACCTTGGAAGGCATTAGCTGTAATGTCGCTATTTTCTGTGGAGAAGGCGACGATAAATGGTGCATCTATATTGATGTTGCCACCATTGCCATTGTTTCCAGCAGTAGCGGTGATAAAACTGTTGTTACCCATCAGCAGCATCGGTATACCCAAAGAAGTATTCTGCACTTGCAAATTAATATTACCGCCTTCACTACTGGCTGTAGTAGCGGAAATGAAGGCTTTACGGTCGAGGGTAATTGAACCTACTTGAATCTGAATGTTGCCACCGTTACCTGTGCCTTGACTATCAACTCCAACACCTGCCCCATCTGTGATACTAAGTTGAACAGAATTAGCAAAGACATTTCCCCCATCTCCATTAGAGCCGCTCTGGGTGTTAGCAAACACCCCACTACTGTTACCTGATAATAAAATACTCTTAGTAGTATTCAAAGAAATGTCTCCCGTTCGTCCTTTACCAGAAGTAGTTGTAATTAATTTTCCTCCTGAACTGGCATTAAAATCATTAGCTTTTATAATAATATTTCCGCCCAAACTATCTGCCGTTGTCCCTGCATTTAATATAGCTTCTTTGGTAATATTAAAAGTGTTAGTATTAACTTGAATTTTCCCACCTTTACCAAGGCTGGATTCTGTTAGACTAAATAAACCGCTATTAGCATCAGAAATATTTACCTCTATTGGTACAGTCAAACTTATATTACCCGCATCTCCATTGCCGACTGTTTTAGCCAGAATTTGTGAACCATTATTTACTGAGAATAAATTAGTTTGAATATCTATATTTCCACCTTGACCATTTCCCCCATCATTAGTAGACGTAGAAATCGAACTATTATTATTTAGAGTAATTATTTCAGCATGAGAAATATTTACTTGTCCGGCATCTCCTGTTCCTGATGTACTTGCAATGATTTGGGAATTTTCATTTAAGGAAAGTGACTTAGTTTGAATTTCAATATTACTAGGCTGACTAGCAACTGCTCCAGTTTGGATAGCACTAGAAATTATACTATTATTATTAACAGTAACAGAATTTGCATTTTGCACTAAAATACTTCCAGCATTCCCTTTACCAAGGGTAGCAGTGGAAATTTTCGCATTATTATCTAAAGAAAGGATATTGGTTTTAATATCTACATTACTACCTTGACCTGTACTATTTTTTGAAGTACCACTAGATATTTGAGATCCATTTTTAATTGTCAAATTCTCAGTTTCAATTCCTACTGATCCTGCATTTCCTATTCCTGATGTACTAGTGAATAAACCACTAGGTCCTACTATTGCATCCTTAGACGCTTGAGTTGCAGTACCAATTAGTTCTCAAAGGTATTCAAAAATCCGAAATTGCCGATTGTGATACTGGTGGGCGCGGAATGTGGGATATAATAAGCTTAATTTCACGTGCTTATTTACTGTTTGTGATAAAATTCTCTAATAATTGCATCCACATCTCCACACCCGCAACCTAGTTCCAAAATTTGCTATTTTGCTATTTCAGTATTTCATCACGAACCGTTCAGAATTGCCATAGCAGATGAATTTTACTCGGTCTAAATCCCCCCGTCATCGGCCTTGTGTTCAACTCCTGCCACCATTAAACATATTTTCAGTAACTATATGTACAAGAATAACTTCTACCACACAATCCCCAGCCCTGTAAGTGTTAAAATCAATGACTTGATTAATAAAGAGAACAATTATGGCATCCATCCGCAAGTTGCACGAACAGATAATCAATAAAGAACGTTCTGCCGTTGAAATTACCCAAGAAGCATTAAATCGGATTCAAGAGTTAGAACCAAAACTACACAGTTTCCTCACTGTCACAGCAGAACAAGCCTTAAAACAAGCTCAAGCTGTGGATGCAAAAGTCGCTGCGGGAGAAGAAATTGGACTCTTGGCGGGGATTCCCATCGGAATTAAAGATAATTTGTGTACTCAGGGGATTGTCACTACCTGCGCTTCCCGGATTTTGGAAAATTTTGTACCACCTTACGAGTCAACTGTCACCCAAAAACTAGCTGATGCTGGGACGGTTATGGTGGGTAAAACTAACTTAGATGAGTTTGCAATGGGGAGTTCTACAGAAAACTCCGCTTATCAAGTTACCGCTAATCCTTGGGATTTATCCCGTGTTCCTGGTGGTTCTTCCGGTGGTTCAGCAGCAGCAGTAGCAGCAGATGAATGTGTGGTTTCCCTGGGTTCGGATACGGGGGGTTCAATTCGCCAGCCGGCTTCTTTTTGCGGTGTGGTGGGGATGAAACCGACCTATGGGTTAGTTTCCCGTTATGGGTTGGTGGCTTATGCTTCGTCTCTTGACCAAATTGGACCATTTGGACGCAGTGTGGAAGATACGGCGATATTATTGAGTGCGATCGCAGGTTATGATCCACAAGACTCTACCAGTCTCAACGTCCCAATTCCTGACTATGGGGCTAGTTTAACACCTGACCTGATTAGGAAAAAATTAAGAATTGGTGTAATTACTGAAACCTTTGGTGACGGTTTAGATCCAGAAGTAGAAGCTGCTGTCACTAAGGCCATTGATATACTTCAAGAACTAGGTGCAGAAATTCACTCTATTTCCTGTCCCAGTTTCCGCTATGGTCTGCCAACCTACTATATTATCGCCCCTTCCGAAGCATCGGCTAACTTAGCGCGTTATGACGGTGTTAAATATGGTTTGCGTTCCCCTGATGCAGATAATCTGTTATCAATGTATACAAAAACTCGCTCTCAAGGTTTTGGGGCAGAAGTCAAACGCCGGATTATGATTGGTACTTATGCCCTTTCTGCTGGTTATTATGATGCCTATTATTTGAAAGCGCAAAAAGTCCGCACCTTAATTAAACAAGACTTTGAAAAAGCTTTTGAAACCCTCGATGTTTTAGTTTGTCCCACAGCACCCACTACAGCATTTAAAGCCGGGGAAAAAACTACCGATCCTTTGAGTATGTACTTAAATGATTTAATGACTATTCCTGTGAATCTAGCTGGTTTACCAGGGATTAGTTTACCTTGTGGTGTAGATAGTAAAGGGCTACCCATTGGATTACAAATCATAGGTAAAGTTCTCGGAGAAGAACAACTTTTTCAAGTGGCTTATGCCTATGAACAATCAACTAATTGGCATTTACAAAAACCCAAAATTGTCTAGTTTTTAAGTTGTTTTTTGTAGGGGTTTAGCAATGCTAAACCCGTATATTGTGGCTGTTTTTATGGTTTTAAGGATAGCAAAGGGCAAAGGTATTTATTTTTTTGGGGAAGGATTCAAAACTGTCATCATTGCCATTCATCAGCTTCCTATTACACCCGAAACAAAGAGAAAGACGCGCTATGATTGAAAGTATTTTGCAAGTGCGTTTCGGTCAAATTGATGGGGAATTAACAAGAATTATCAATCCCCTAATTGCCATGTCCAGAGAAGAATTTACTCCTTTACTTCTCCAATTATCCCGCCAGGAGTTATTAGCTAAATTTGTAGGTATTCAGCCATAGCACTTGTTTATGCCCAGATCCCTGATTTCTTTGATTGATTGTATTCGGAAATGATAAATCTATCTTAGAAGTCGGGGATCTGGAAACAAGTGCTATAGCTAAATACTTACTCAATTACATTGTGTTAACTACTCATTGAGTATTACTATAGAAATTTCCAAAGTATGAGATTATTACAGATCATATAAACTGTTTTTTAATTAACCTATAGTCAAAGGAGTCTAAAGCGATGGAACAAAATCGTCAGTCAACAGTAATTATCACAGGTGCTTCTTCGGGAGTTGGTTTACAAGCAGCAAAGGCCTTAGCCAATAGAGGAAAATGGCACGTGATTATGGCTTGTCGAGACTTGATTAAAGCTGAAAAAGCGGCTCAGAGTGTGGGAATGCCCCCCAATAGCTATACACTCATGCACATTGACTTAGGCTCTTTAGAGAGTGTAAGACAGTTTGTGAATAACTTCAGAGCTACGGGTAAATCCTTGGAAGCTTTGGTTTGCAATGCTGCCATTTATATGCCTTTAATTAAAGAACCTCTATTTTCTCCCGAAGGATATGAATTAACTGTCACTACCAATCACTTAGGACATTTTCTACTGTGTAACTTGATGCTGGCAGATTTACAAAAGTCATCCGCTACTGATAAAAGATTAGTCATTCTAGGAACTGTTACCCATAACCCAGATGAATTAGGTGGTAAAATTCCCCCTCGCCCAGATTTAGGTAAATTTGAAGGTTTTGCGGCAGGTTTCCAAAATCCCATTACCATGATTAATGGTAAGCAATTTGAACCGGTTAAGGCTTACAAAGACAGTAAAGTATGCAATGTTCTCACCATGAGAGAACTACATAACCGTTATCATGAATCTACTGGAATTACCTTCAGTTCTCTTTATCCCGGTTGTGTGGCTACAACGGCTTTATTCCGTAATCACTATCCTTTATTTCAGAAACTTTTCCCCATTTTCCAAAAGTATATTACTGGGGGATTTGTCACTGAAGAATTATCAGGAGAACGCGTAGCTATGGTAGTAGCTGATCCTGAATACAAACAATCTGGTATTTACTGGAGTTGGGGAAATCGCCAAAAAGAAGGGCGGGAATCTTTTGTGCAAAGGGTTTCCCCCCAAGCACGAGATGACGAAAAAGGTAAAATGATGTGGGAATACAGTGCCCAATTGGTAGGATTAGGTAAGGAATCTGAAAGAGTAAAATCTTTGATTTAATTGGTAATTGGTAAATATCTTGCCTCTTGCCTCTTCTGATTACTAAGCTTGTTAAACCCTAATTTTCATCACCCCTTATTCAAGAGGAGAAATTGTAAAAATCCAGTTCCCTCCCCTTAGTAAGGGTGGAGTTAGGGTGGGGTAGAAATATTTGATACATCAACCACAGATTTTAAAACAGCCTCTAAGTAGACCGAAGTATTAGCTCTTCCCTAAATCGAATAATAAAGAGGAAAAGATTTAGCGTCTTTTGGCTTAACGTAAACCTTGTGTTGGGGTTCTAATTTTAATTCATCAAACCGTTCTCTTGTTAAATGTGCGATCATCTTTTGCCCGTCATCTAAGGTTAATTCTACTTGAATTTCCCAGCCTAAATGGATGATTCTGCTAACTGTAGCTTGTGCAGTTATTCCATTACTCACGGTTTCGATGATGATATCTTGGGGGCGTAAAAATGTTTCTGGATGTGCTAATTGCAAACCGCTACTTTGGAAAATTTTGGCAGAACTGGGTAGGACATTTACTGGTCCAATAAAGCTCATCACAAATGCAGAAGCAGGATGATCATAAATGGCGGCGGGTGTTCCTACCTGTTCTACTTTGCCTTTATTCATGACTACAATCTCGTCAGCAACTTCCATAGCTTCTTCTTGATCATGGGTAACAAAAACTGTGGTGACATGAAATTCATCATGGAGACCGCGTAACCAAGCTCGTAAGTCTTTACGGACTTTGGCATCAAGAGCGCCAAATGGTTCATCTAATAATAATACATTGGGTTCTACGGCCAATGCTCTAGCTAGTGCTACCCTTTGTCTTTGTCCACCTGAGAGTTGAGAAGGATAGCGATCGCCTAATCCACTCAATTGTACTAATTCTAGCAACTGTTCTACTCTGGCTTCAATTTTCTTTTTCGGGGCTTTGCGAATTTCTAACCCAAAGGCGATGTTTTTACGAACTGTTAAATGTTTAAATAGGGCATAGTGCTGAAAAACAAAGCCAATATTCCGTTCTTGCACACTTTGATAAGTTGCATCCTTACCCGTAAGAATAATTTTCCCCCTATCCGGTGTTTCTAAACCTGCTATCAACCGCAATAGGGTAGATTTACCAGATCCCGATGGACCGAGTAAAGCTACCAGCGAACCGCTTTGAATTTCCAGATTTACCTGTTCAACTGCTTGGAAACTACCAAATTGTTTAGAGACGTTTTCAACTACTATGCCCACTGATGCTACACCTCTACAAATAATCTACGGTTTTAAAGTAGGAATACCGTGCTTTATATATATCATAAATATTTACAGTATTATCGTTAAAAATTATAAATTTATAGTGGGTGACAGGTGACAGCAATCAAAACCTTTGATTGTCCCAATATAACTAGCAACTTGCATGATTTATGCTGTTTGAAACACCCTACAACCAATTAAATCTACATATAGCGGTATGCATTTGGATCAGATACATCCTCAGCCCCCTCCTGGTTTGCGGGGGGGGTTGGGGTTTTTGATAGGTAAAGTACGTAAACACAGGTGAGAAAGTAACATTGGCTAAACAACGATTGGATACATTATTAGTAGATTTGGGATTATGTCCCTCCCGTCAGCAAGCACAACGGTTAATTCAGGCCGGGGAGGTGATGGTGAATCAACATCAGGTTGATAAAATCGGGACAGAAGTTGATATTACAGCACAAATTCATATTAAAGAACGTCCTCCTTTTGTTTCTCGTGGTGGAGAAAAACTAGCGAAAGCTTTGGAATTTTTTAAAATTTCCGTAGTTAACCGCATTTGTTTAGACGGCGGAATTTCAACAGGTGGGTTTACAGATTGTTTATTACAAGCCGGTGCAAAACAAGTTTATGGCGTAGATGTTGGTTATGGACAAGTTGACTGGAAAATTAGAAATGATCAACGGGTAATTTTAAAGGAACGTACCAATTTACGCCAACTACAACCAGAGGATTTATATGCTGAAAATGCCGTATTTCCTGATTTGGTAGTTGTGGATGTATCGTTTATTTCTTTAACTAAAATTTTGCCGGCGGTATGGGGATTGACACAAGCTCCAAGAGAGGCTGTATGCCTAGTGAAACCACAATTTGAAGTTGGCAAGTCTCGGATAGGTAAAAAGGGCGTTGTCCGCGATCATAATGACCAAGCTGATGCGATTTTTCAGGTCATGCAAGGGTCTTTAGAATTAGGATGGAAATATAAAGGTTTAACTTGGTCGCCAATCACTGGACCTGCGGGGAATATTGAATATCTTTTATGGTTGGGAATGGAAAACGAAACTATGCCACCGACTTTAGCAGCAATTCAAGAAATTACAAAGCAAGTAATTCAGGAGTTTGGGAAAATATGATATAGCATTTACCAAGAAGCGTGGGGTACAGAGTTTTTTAGTTTTAGGGAACAGGGGACAGTAAATAAATTAGGGTGTACCTCATGAGACTGGGAAAGGCTATATTAATTGTCACCATAAATTATAAATTGATTACAGGAATTCGGGAGTGGGAATTTATTTAGGATTTGGCATTGATAAATCCCTACCAAGGCAATTTTACACCTCACCAAAATTACCGCCTAATTCCTGCTGTAGACGATATAAAATAGTATTTTTATCAACTTGTGATAGGATCTCCTGAATGACGGTATTAGATCCTAGCTGTCCCCAAGTGCAGCCTTTTTCCAGATATAGTTTTGCGGATTTACCAACTATATAAGCACCATAACCGGCAATTCCAGCTTGGATAATAGCACTACTAGCAAAAGTAGTAATATTAACCGGATTATCGCCACTGGCGATCGCTGCGGTACTTTTACCTAATCCTAATATGAAACTGCTGCCGATTTCGCTTAATAATAACCCACCGGAACTGAATAAGATTTTTTTTAATAATTTACTAGCTTCATAGCTAGTCATTGGTAAACCATATAATTTAGCTAAAGCCCGAATTAAGGCTAAATCTGTAATTAAACCACCAATTATATCTAAAAAAGCAATGGGATTTAAAGCAATAGCGATCGCTTTATATTGGCTAAACTTCCAAATCATATCTTCTGCTTCTTTTTCCCGGATATCAACGGTTTTTTGGGCGATATTTTGTTCTGATTCCCTAGCTTGAATAAGTGCATTTAAAGCTAAAAGAGGTCGTCCTTCTCTATTTAAGATATTCAATATTGTTTGTTTTAGTTCCTCCACCTGTGGTAGTGGTGTTTCCCATTCATAATTAATAGTACCATCGGCATATTCCACCTTAACCTGCACTGGGGCAGGTTCAGCAGATATCATCACAATTTCATCAGGTAATAAGGGCTTATTTTGTAAATTTCCTGCCCCCAATTGTTGGAGATTTTTGTAAATTGTATTTCTATCTGTATCTGGATATAAATCAATTTTATTAAATACTAAAATTAAAGGTTTTTGTGCTTGACGTAATTCCAATAATCCTTGATATTCCGTTCTAGTAATATCTCCAGAAACTACAAATAAGATTAAATCAGCTTGACGCGCTACATCCCGTGCCATTTGCGCCCGTGAATCGCCTTCAATTTCATCTAAACCGGGGGTATCAATTAGTTCAACCAATACCTTATCACCTGGTTTCCAGCGTACAGAACGTGGCCATTGAGTGACACCATTTAATGGACCTGTTTGCAGAATTTTTTCTCCCAAAAGTGAATTTAGGACTGCTGATTTGCCGCGACTAACTATACCAAAAGCGGCAATTCTAATTACATTAGTATCTAATTTACTGAGTGTAGCAGTTAAGGTTTCTATTTCTGGTTTAAGTAAAGCTGCTAATTGTGGATTTGCTGCTAGTTGTGCCGATTTACGGAGGTGTCCGTACCAAGATAATGCTTGTCTGAGACTAGCACGAGCGCGGTTTAAATGTGTGTTTTGTAGATTACGGTTACTCACAGGGGGGTAGACAATAGGGGACGGGTGACAGAGAGGATAAAAGTGTTCTTTATGATTGGATTTAGCAGTGTTGAATCCCTACTATTGTAGTCCTAAATAGGCTTCTAAAACCTTAACATTATTTTGGATTTCTGTAGGTGTACCCACGGCCAAGTTTTTGCCTTCAGCTAATACCCAAACTGTATCACATAGGGACATAACTACATCCATGTTATGTTCAATAATTAAAAATGTCATCTTGTCGTTACGATTCCAAGATAAAATGCGATCGCTTATTTCGTCAATTAACTTAGGATTAACACCAGCGGCGGGTTCATCTAACAATATTAACTTAGGATTAGTCATCAATGCCCGGCCAATTTCTAAAAGTTTCCGTTGTCCTCCAGATAAACCGCCTGCATAATCAGCGGCCTTTTTGTCCAGGCCTACGGATTCTAATAGAAACATGGCCTGTTCTTTTAATTGCCTTTCTTCTTTAGCGACAATATGGGTTTGAAGTTGTGCTTGCCAGAAGTTTTCCCCGGTTTGTTTTTGTGCTCCCAGTAACATATTTTCTAATACTGATAATTTCGATAATGTCCGGGCGACTTGGAAAGTTCTTACTAGTCCTTGTTGGGCGATTTGGTATGGTTGTAACTGATGAATTGGTTCACCATCAAAGATGACTCGACCTTTATCTGGACGGATAAAATTAGAGAGTAAATTAAATAAGGTAGTTTTACCAGCACCATTAGGACCAATTAACCCAGTAATACTACCTTTAATGACTTCGATATTAGCTTCTTGAACTGCTTTAATCCCGCCGAAATTTTTACAAAGTCCAGTAGCAGCCAATAGGGGTAGTTTGGATGATTTGATATTATTTACCAAGAGTAAGTTCCTCCTTTTTCCCTAAGATACCTTGAGGTCGCCAAATCATCAAGACCATCAATAGTAAACCGATAAACATGATCCGAAAAGCGCCAATCCGTTCCACATCTAGGGGAACAATTTTTGGTAAAAATTCTCTAGTGAGGGCATCGTAGGCAAAGTAGATAACCGCACCTAAAATACTTCCCATATTATTCCCTGAACCACCTAGAATTACCATAATCCAGGCATCGAAGGTAAGTTGTGGTTGAAAGTTGTCGGGGTAGATTGCTGCTAGTTGCCAGGCAAAAAATGCCCCAGCTATACCAGCGATTGCCCCCCCTAACATTAAAGATTGTAGTTTATAGGAAAAGACGTTTTTTCCTAGGGCTTTAGGAATTTCTTCATCTTCACGGATAGATTTTAACACTCTGCCCCAAGGCGATCGCACTAAAATTTCTAATCGCCAAAATACAAAGGCTAAAAATAATAAGGACAACAGCATTAAACCCGCCTTGGGATTGTAATTGTACAATCCTACTACACCAGAAATATAGATGGCTATAGCCAATAATCCTAAAGCAATTCCTACGATTAACCGAGACATAAATTCCTGTTGCCTACTTCCATTTCTAAGGGTATGATCATGGGCATAAATTCGAGCAGTTTGTACCCAACCCCAGAGAGAAAATAAGGTTATTCCTGTTAATAAACTGAGAATCCCGATCATTACACCACCCACAAATAAATTGGGAGTGCTTGATAGGGGGATTACATAACTTTGTACACCGAAAGATCCCGATATCCAGGTATTACCTACAGGTAAATCCTGATTATTGACTATTAAGCGAATTAATTCTCCCGTACCAATAGTGACAATTGATAAATAATCTTCTCTTAAGCGCAAAGTTGCCAACCCAATTATTAAACCTAATATAGCAGCGACAAATCCTCCTATCAAAGCTGATAATAATAAAGGTACACCTTTCAAACTTAATAATACTGTTGTATAAGCGCCTAAAGTCATGAAAGCGATATGTCCAAAATTAATTAAACCCGTAAAACCCCATTGGAGATTGAGTCCCAGTGCAAATAATGCGAAAATAGCAGTAGAAATAGCCAGAAAAATGAGATATTCAATCATATTGGTCGGTGATGATTCTAAAAATGCAAGGGAATAAAATGTAGTCTACCTTATTGTCAAGTGTTGACGTGAACTCATGGTGAGTCACAGAAGCAGATACACAACTGGATGAAGAAAAGATAAGAAAAATTAACAATCCTTATCACCGCCTAACGCCCAAATACCGGTCTGAAATTAGAGAGTGTCAAAAACTGTATCAGGCAAAGCAGGGATCGCCAAAACCATACATTAAACTGGAGTTTGATCAACATATTTGAGAATTCCCTCTTATGGATGCTAAGGAACTTTGGCAACGATACCAAGATTGGTTATATTACCACGAGGGATTAGGACTGTATCTAGATATCAGCCGGATGCGGTTTGATAGCCCTTTCGTGGAATCGTTGCAGTCTAGATTTGATCAGGCGTTTGCGGATATGGTAGCCTTGGAAAAAGGTGCGATCGCCAATCCCGATGAAAACCGCATGGTAGGACATTACTGGTTGCGAAATCCAGACCTAGCCCCCACGCCCGAACTAACCCAAGAAATAGTTCAAACCTTAGAACAAATCGAAACTTTTGCCGACCAAGTACACACCGGCGCAATTTATCCCCCCAAAGAAAGCCGCTTTACAGATATCATCTCCATTGGTATCGGTGGTTCTGCTTTAGGGCCACAATTTGTTGCTCAAGCCCTCTCTCCAGACTCGGCCTCCCTACAAATCCACTTTATTGACAATTCCGACCCCGCCGGCATTGACCGGGTGTTATCCCAAGTGGGAAATAAACTAGCTACCACCTTGGTATTAGTAATTTCCAAATCTGGCGGTACTCCCGAACCGCGCAACGGTATGATCGAAGTCAAACAAGCCTACACAGCCCAAAATTTAGACTTTGCTAAATATGCAGTTGCCATTACCAGCACCAATAGCAACCTCGATCAAATCGCCAAATCTGAAGGTTGGTTAACAACTTTCCCCATGTATGACTGGGTAGGTGGACGTACCTCCGAAATGTCTGCTGTAGGGCTAGTACCTGCGGCATTACAAGGCATTGATGTCCGTGCCATGCTATCTGGGGCAAAAGAGATGGATGATGCCACCCGCGTCCCCAACATCAAAAACAACCCCGCCGCCCTATTAGCTTTGGCTTGGTATTTCTCCGGTAATGGCAAAGGTGAAAAAGACATGGTTGTCTTACCCTACAAAGACAGCTTATTGCTATTTAGTCGCTATTTGCAACAACTGGTCATGGAATCCTTAGGTAAAGAAAAAGATTTAGATGGCAAAACCGTTTGTCAAGGTATTGCTGTTTACGGTAACAAAGGTTCAACCGACCAACACGCCTATGTCCAACAGTTACGGGAAGGCGTACCTAATTTCTTTGCTACCTTAATTGAAGTTTTAGAAGATCGTCAAGGAGAATCCCCAGAAGTTGATCCCGGAGTGACTTCTGGTGATTATCTCTCCGGTTTCCTATTAGGAACTCGTCAAGCATTGTACGAAAATAACCGAGATTCTATCACTGTCACTATTCCTCAAGTCAATGCCCGCACAGTTGGCGCATTAATTGCATTGTATGAAAGAGCCGTAGGTTTATATGCCAGTTTAGTAAATATCAATGCTTATCACCAACCAGGTGTGGAAGCTGGTAAAAAAGCTGCATCCGCAATTCTCGGTTTACAAAAACGGGTTTTAGAAGTTCTACAAAAAGCCAATAAA
The DNA here is from genome assembly GCA_046080125.1 of Cuspidothrix sp. Lineage (GTDB taxonomy): Bacteria > Cyanobacteriota > Cyanobacteriia > Cyanobacteriales > Nostocaceae > Cuspidothrix. The sequence goes on along the minus strand of JBJTTJ010000221.1, from coordinate 21,355 downwards.
GCACTTTCGATTAGTGAAATTGCTGATCAAGCTGGAGCTTCAGAACAAGTCGAAGCAATTTACAAAATCTTGCGTCATCTTCATGCTAACAATCGCGGTGTCATCCTAACAGGAGATTTAGCAAAACCAGGAAATTTAACTGTTTCCCTCGGTTAAAAAACAATTGATTATCTTGGTTTTTATATCCTCGATTTCTTTAAGAAGTCGGGGATTTAAGTTTTAAATCTCACACAAAAGTAACATAAATATTACGAATGATAGCAGAAATTGATCAAATTATTCGTGATTTTTCCATAGAGTGAATGAAAGTTTGAATATGAGGGATAAATCCCTCACTACGAACTAGAATTTTATTTTATAAATGCAGTATTATTTTAGAGTGTGTATTGTTAACACACTTTACTATATTGATAAAATTACGCATTCTGAATTTTTACCTCAATTTAGTTATTACATATACAAATATATATTTGAGTTGGTCCAAAATTTACCTAAAAATCCATGCACCAAAAGACTTTTAATTCTGTTATCTATGATATCAGTTTTAAAGTATGAATAAAGATTTTATGAAAGTTGTTTTCAAAACGAGCAGATAACTATGACCTAGTATAACATTGATTGTTATAAATGCACATCATTGATAAAACCAAAGGAAACCACAGAACTATAAAGAAATCTCCATATTGGTGATTCGTTCAAGAATTCACAGACTATATTCATCTAACTAGGAGTCTCATATCAATGCCTAATATTTATCAATTGCTTCCTAACACCATATTAAAAGAAAAATTTGTTGGCAATCGTTTAATTACCCCACCAACAGGTTTTATAGACTTTCCTCAATCAGCTATTGAACAGTCTATACCTAGCAGATTTGAACAGCAAGTTAATAAATATCCTCATGCAATTGCTATCAAAACCCATCAGCAAACCCTGACCTATACCCAACTCAATCAAAATACTAATCGTTTAGCAAATGCCATTATTTCCCAACGTGGTAACAAACAAGAAGTTATAGTATTACTCCTAGAAAAAGGTGCGAATTTCATTACTAGCATTCTCGCAGTTTTAAAAACAGGTAAAATCTTTGTTCCTCTAGATCCCACCTTTCCTATTGACAGACTTGCTTATATTATTGAAGATTCTCAAGCTGTGGCATTTATTACCAACAATCGGCATTTAGAATTAGCTAAAAAACTGGTCAATAATAATTATCAATTATTTAATATAGACAATATTAATAGCCATGACTCCAGTAAAAATCCCACTGTTAACATATCACCAAAAACACCAGCTTATATAATTTACACCAGTGGTTCAACTGGCAAACCTAAAGGAGTATTACACGATCATCGTAATTCCCTCCATTATTGCATGAATGATACTAATACCTTATTAATTAGTCCTGAAGATCGTGTAGTTTTCCTATATTCTTGTAGTGCATTGGGAGGACTATTATGTATTTTCTATACTTTGCTTAATGGTGCTAGTCTCTATTCATTTGATGTAAAAGAACAGGGATTAACTAATTTAGTGAATTGGTTAATTGAGTCAGAAATTACTATTTATCATTCCTTTACTACTTTATTTAGACATTTTGTAGATACTCTCACAGGTGCAGAACAATTTCCTAAAATTCGCCTAGTTAAATTAGGTGGTGAAGCCACCTTAGTTAGAGATGTAGAAAATTACAAAAAATATTTTCCTGCTGATTCTATTTTATATGCTAGTTTAGGAGCGACTGAAGCGGGAACTTTTTGTAATTTCATTATTAATAAGAAGACGAAAATTGAAAATAGTGCTGTACCTATTGGTTATCCAGTGCAGGATATGGAAGTTATTCTCTTAGATGAAAATGGAGCAAAAGTTGAAAATGGAAATATTGGCGAAATTGCGATCAGAAGTGAATATTTAGCTCTCGGTTATTGGGGAAAACCAGAACTAACAAAAACGGTATTTTTACCAGATATTCAAAATCGTAAAAAAAGAACTTACCGCACAGGTGATTTAGGTTGTATTCAACCCGATGGTTGTTTAATCCATAAAGGGAGAAAAGACTTTCAGGTAAAAATTCGTGGCTTTCGTATTGAAGTAGCAGAAATTGAAATGGAACTGCTGAAAATTACGAATATCAAAGAAGCTGTGGTTATACCTACAGAAGATACTACCGAAAATAAACGTCTGATAGCTTATCTTGTTGCCAAACAAAAACCAGCACCAACTACTAAACAAATACGGACATTTTTGCAAGATAAATTACCGGAATATATGCTTCCTAGTGGCTTTATTTTTTTAGATGCCCTGCCATTAACACCCAATGGTAAATTGGATCGAAAAGGACTACCAGCATTTAATTTAAGCCAACTAGAAAGCAGTGAAGATCTTGTTAATTCCCAAAATGATATACAATACCAATTAGTTCAAATGTGGGAAGATTTATTAGGTGTTAAACCTATTGGTATTAAAGATGATTTCTTTGAATTAGGAGGAAATTCTTTATTAGCTATGCGGTTATTTGCAGATATAGAACGTAAATTTACCAAAAAACTACCTTTAGCTCTTTTATTGTCATCTCCCACCATAGAAACTATTGCGGCAATTATTCAGCAAGAAACGGTTTTTGTAAATACCGCCAAGAATTTGGTGGAAATTCAAACCCAAGGGACAAAACCCCCATTATTTATGCTGCATCCTTTGGGGGGGGAAGTATTATGTTATCGTCATTTGGCCAAATATCTAGGGTTAGAACAACCCATGTATGGACTGCAACCCCAAGGACTAGATGGGAAATTGCCACCGTTGCTGCGGGTTGAAGATATAGCTGCTCAATATCTGCAAGAAATTCGCACTGTTCAACCTCAAGGACCTTATTTCATGGTAGGTTATTCCTTTGGTGGTGTTATCGCATACGAAATAGCCCAACAATTGCATCATCAAGGTCAAGAGATAGCATTTTTAGCCATGTTAGATACCTGTCGTCCTGGTTATAAGCAGCGTTTATCATTTATCCAGCGACTTACTATACACATTAATCATATCTATCAGCGTGGTCCTAAATATATTGCTCGTAAATATAAGGGTTGGTACAAACACGCTGATTATTGTCTACGAAAAAGTTACGATGATTACTTGAAGCTATGTTTCGAGTTCATGGAGGCAACTTTTAAACTACCGGAAACTAATAAATATTCAGACATCCACAACGCCCATTTATACGCACTGAGTAATTATGTGTTTCAACCATATTCTGGAAGGGTTACTCTTTTTCGCACCAGGGATGAAGATAGAACTGGTGGAGTGGGTGTAAAATATGATCCGACATTTGGCTGGGGTGATATTATCACTGGTAAGCTAGAAATGAATTATATTCCTGGTTCTCATATTTCTATCCTCGATGAACCGAATGTGAATATACTGGCTAAAGAAGTGAAAATTTGCTTAGAAAAAACTCAAAATCAATAGACATCTTGTGAAAATGATTGTGAGGACAATTCATGAATTGTCCCCACAAGGGTCTGGTGGTTATAGCGGTTCTCGGATGAGTGAAATAGTCCATTTCCGCAAAATATAGGACTCATATTTGATTTTTGTTAGCCTAGCTTCCCGTAGGAATACGTGATAGGAGTTAGATCCCCGACTTCCTTAATAATCTTACCTAATATTGTGAAGATGATGATCACTGACTGCTGAATTAGAACTCTGATGCAAAAAACCCAAAGTAACCCGTTTCATTAACCAATATAAACCCCAGAGAATTATAAAGGTAATTATGATAATGATTAATGGTTGTTTACCAAGAATTTCTTCCACACCTTTAGTAATAATGGCATCTGGTTGAGTAATAAAATCCCAACTATTAAACCGCAGAAATCTTCCCCAATAAATACCTATAGCGGAAACAATATGAGTGAGCAATTCAACACCAAAAATCAATTTACTTTTACCAATGCGATGTAAATAGTAACCTAAATTGATCAATGATATCACATAGGCTTGAAATCCTCCCAGAATCACAATCAGATAAACAGGAATTAAGACTAATGTAATCATCCATATTGAGGAAATTTGGCGAATATCGTCTATGAGATGAATAACATCAGTTAATAAATAAGGTGCATTGGGTAAAAAAGCATAGAAACTGAGAAATCCTAGCCACCAAATCCCAGAACGTCTACCTTGAATACGAAACAACCAAACACTTACAGCCAAAGGTATAAAAGCTAAGAATAAATTCCAAGTCATCCATCGGATATTAGTTTGTAATATCTGGAGAACTGTGGTTATTAATTGCATCGTTTCTGCTTTCATAAAATTTCTATTCCTCCCGATTTAATCAATCTTAAATTATCATTTCTTGAAAGGGGATGTCCTTAATTTTAACTATCTTTGTAAACTACGAGGATCAACAGCATCACGCAAACCGTCACCTAAGATATTGAATGATAAAACCGTGAGAATGATTAGGATAGCTGGCGGCCAAATTAGCCAAGGTTGTAATACTAAAATTGACGCATTACTAGCTAAAGAAAGCATATTTCCCCAGGAAGGATCGGGTTGTTGAATCCCTAAACCAATCAGGCTTAATACTGCTTCTGCCCCAATAAAACTAGGAATTGTTAAAGTTGCAGAAATAATTACGTAAGTTGCAGTTTGTGGTAAAACATGACGGACTATAATATAAATGGGATTACCACCCATGACCTTGGCTGCTTGCACAAATTCGAGTTCTTTAATTGATAAAACTTGTCCCCGAATTACTCTGGCCAAACCGGCCCAGCTAATTAAAGAAGTAATCAAGATAATTAAAATAAAGCGTTGACTACTGGTGAGTTTGGGATCTATGATTCCCGAAAGTGCCACTAATAAATAAATGCTGGGAAAGGTCATTAATACTTCGGACAAACGCATGATCATACTATCAATTAACCCGCCAAAATAACCAGAAACCCCGCCCAGAATTAAGGCCAAAGGATAGGTAATAATAATCCCAAAAATGCCGATGAACATACTAATACGACCACCATGTAATAAGCGACTAAATTGGTCACGTCCTTGTTCATCTGTTCCTAAAAGATTAAATTTTGCATCACCAATTACACCGAATAAATGCCAATTTAAGGAAATACCGGGGATAATTGTCACCTCTTGCCATTTAGGAGGTAGGGAAATGGTGAACTTGAATAATTGATATTGTGAACCGTGCACAAATAACCGCAATGGTGAGGGTTTTGTTAGGTCTATGGTTATTTTTCTCTCCCCAGTTTCTAGGCTAGTATTACCCTGTGTTGTCGGATACACATGAGGACTAGGAAGTTGGCCTGGGTGAGATACCCAGTGAACCTGAGTCGGTGGTAATAATGAACCATTAGTTTGTGAATCGTAGGGGTTATAAGGGGCGATAAAATCCGCGGCAATTACGGCTAGATAGAAACAGAAGAGGATAATTGCCCCGCATCGTGCTAAAGGGTTTTTTTGAAGTCGCTGCCACCAGTTCATAGTTTTTGATGTAAAAGTTTGCTTAATTTTTAATAAAAGTATATATCAATAAATTAGATGATATCTCTTAACTCGTGCTATGAACAAGCTGCATCACCACCGCGCACAATTTCCCGCTTTAGCCAATAAGGTTTATTTTAACTATGGTGGCCAAGGTCCAATGGCTCAAGGGAGTATGGATGCTATTACCGAAGCTATGATACATATTCAAAATATTGGCCCCTTTGGAAATGAGACTTACCGTTGGATTTCACCGCAAATACAAGCTAGTCGGGGGGCGATCGCATCTTTATTAAATGTTCCCAGTGATACAATTACTCTCACGGGTAATGTTACCATTGGCTGTAATATTGCTATGTGGGGTATTGATTGGCAAGCCGGTGATCATTTGCTTCTCTCTGACTGCGAACACCCTGGAGTCATGGCTACTGCCCAGGAAATTGCCCGTAGAGTGGGGATAGAAGTTACAATCTGTCCGATAATGGCAACTTTAAATGAGGGAGATCCTGTCAGTATTATTACTGATTGCCTCCGTCCCCAAACTCGCTTGGTGGTGTTGAGTCATGTATTATGGAATACGGGTCAAGTTTTGCCTATTGACAAAATTGTAGCAGTATGCAGAAATAACCATTCTCGATTGTTGATAGATGCTGCTCAATCTGTGGGCGTTTTACCTTTGGACTTAACAGCGTTGGGTGTAGATTTTTATGCTTTTACTGGTCATAAATGGTTGTGTGGACCTGCTGGTGTGGGTGGATTATATGTCCATCCTCAAGCTAGAGAGAGTTTGCATCCTACCTATATTGGTTTAAATGGCATCACTACTAATAGTCAATCCCAACCTACAGGTTGGCAACCAGATGGACGCAGATATGAAGTTTCTACTTTATCTACACCATTATATATCAGTTTAACACAAGCGATCGCCATTCATGAACAATGGGGAACCCCAGATCAAAGATATCAGCAAATTCTCCACAACAGTGAATATCTCTGGCAGCAATTAAACTCCTTACCTCATGTTAAATGTTTAAAAAATTCACCTCCTGAAAGTGGATTAGTGTCTTTTCAAGTCATCGATCAACCTAGTTTAAAATTAGTACAATTTCTAGAATCACAACATATTTTAACTCGCATAATTGCCTATCCCAATTGTATCCGTGTGAGTGTTCATTACCTAACTTTAGTGTCAGAAATTGACCAATTAATAGCAGCAATATCAAGTAAGTAGGTGGGCTTTAAAAATTGTTGTTATGACAAGGCAAAAGTGAGGAAGTTCTCAGAGATGGTTATCTCACGTCCACTTACTTAATCTAGGTTGAAACAACAAACTTGAGTTACGCTGTCGTTTAACCCAACCTACTCAGATTCTTTTTATTTTCTTGTTTTTAAATCATGGACAGACCAATTATATATATAGCCATTACCAATCATGGTTTTGGTCATGCAACCCGCACAGCTTCAGTCGCTAACACAATTCAAAAATTATGTCCTCAAGCATTATTAATTTTAGTTACTACTTCACCGCGTTGGTTACTAGAATCCTATATAGAAGGTGATTTTATTTTACGCTCACGGGCGTTTGATTTAGGAGTTATCCAAGCTGATAGTTTAACAATGGATAAAGCAGCAACTTTAGAAAAGTTACGAGAAATCAAAAAAAATTACCAATCCTTAATTGCTTCAGAAGTTAATTTTATTCGGCAAAATCGGGTGAATTTAATTTTAGCAGATATTCCTTTTTTGGCGGCGGGATTTGCTAAAGCTACTAATATTCCTTGTTGGATGATGAGTAATTTTGGCTGGGATTGTATTTATCGAGATTGGGGAGGAGAATTTCTAGAAATTGCTGATTGGATTAGTGATTGGTATGGCCAATGCGATCGCCTCTTTCGTCTCCCGTTCCATGAACCAATGTCGGCATTTTCAAACATTACCGACGTAGGTTTAACTGGCGGTTATCCTCATTTTACTATTGATGAATTACGCACTAATTGGCGAGTAAATACCCCACCAGAAAAAACGATTTTACTTACATTTGGTGGACTAGGTTTACAGGCAATTCCCTATCATAATCTGAGTAAGTTTCCCGATTGGCAATTTATTACCTTTGATATTTCTGCCCCGGATTTACCTAACTTAATTAAAGTCACAAATCGCCAATATCGCCCTGTAGATTTTATGCCAATGTGTGGGAGAATTATTTCTAAACCCGGATATGGGACTTTTTCTGAAGCTACTTGTCTGCAAACACCAGTAGTCACCATCCCCCGTGAAGATTTTGCCGAAGCCACTTTTATGTTAGCAGGAATTACTAATTATAATCACCATCAAATTGTCACAACGGCAGAATTTTTTCAAGGGGATTGGCATTTTCTCCATCACTCACCCCAACCCCCAAAACAACCGGAAATCCTAGATAAACATGGTAATGAAACAATAGCCCAAGCTGTTATAGATTACACAAATAGGATTAGCTGAATATTAAATAGTTGGGAATTGGGAAATAGGGTTTACGCAAGATGTAACCGTAACTCTTATTTTTGTATAGGGGGTAATTCATCAATTACCTCTACTGATTATGACTGCCAAATTATAATAGATTTTGTTAATAGCATAAATTTGGCTGATTGACAAGCAAGAGATGTTTTTAGAAATTAGAAATTACATCAGTGTGGATTATTTAGATAAAATAATTACAAATAGTTGATTTTTACTTATAATAAGTTAGATAGTGTTCTATACTGTTAATTAATTCAGGCATAACCAGGAGTTTATGAGCAATAATTTACAACTTTCAGAAATAGCGATCGCCTTGGTCGCCAAAAATCTGAATCCAGCAGTTTTAAATCCAGATTTCTTGAAATATACAGGAATTATTCCGACTGAATGGGAATTAGCTACCCAACCAGTTTACAACAGCAATTTAGTCCAGCTAGTTTATAAAAATGGTGTGGGAATTATTGTTCAACCCAACCGACTCAATGTATTAGAAATGATCGGAGGTAAACCACCAACAGAAATTCAATTTGCAACAGTCGCACTACAATTAATAGATAAGTTATCGCAAATAGAGTATCAAGCAGTGGGAATTAACCCCAAAGCATTTGTGAGTTTCCCTACAGATGAGGAAGCTTATCAATATATATGTGGTAAACTTTTAGCCCCTGGTGCTTGGCAGGAATTTGGAGAAAGTAAAGTGAATGCCGCCTTAGAATTAAGTTACCGTTTAAAACAAGGATCTTTGAATTTAGCTATTAATCAGGTCAATGTCCAGTTTGGAGAACAAACAACACCAGCAATTTTATTTTCTGGTAATTTGAATTATCCTCTCACAGGAAATACTCTCCCAGAAAAACTACAAGACTTAAAACGAATCATTAGCAATTGGCCAAATGATGTGAAAACTTTCCAGCAATTATTAGTAGGGAAATTTTTACCATCTTCTGCTGTTCAACCCTTGAGTGGTTCTGTATTTTAATCACTTTGGCTGAAAAATCTTGATATTAGGGACAAGTTGTAACTGTAACCCTTATTTTTTTGTAGGGGTAATTCATGAATTACCCCCACTTTCTTTAGCGTAAGTTCAAAGAAAAATTATTTTTCCTATATTCCAAATACCCAAAACCTGATCTTCTAATTATTTAGAATGTAAAGGCTGTTCTGAGAACACCAACTACCACATCAGGATTTCGATCATCATGATTAGGGGCTGTTAGCCAAATTATACCGGGAGTAATAGTAATATGGCTGTTAATGCGATGGGTATAAAATGCTTCAATGTGAAATCCAGTGCTGTGATCGCTTCTTTGTCCAGGTGCTAAACCCAATCCTGTAGCAATAGCTGCATTACTTGTACCAATTAACCTTGGTTGCATCCCGAAAATAATTCCCGCCAAATTACCCTTTTTACCCAAATCATACATCCCTAAATTAAAGCGATAGGTAAGTACATCTGCATCCCCTCGAAAACCTGTCCCTAAAGCACGGGCAAAACTACGCCCTACAGTAGCCCCAAATTCAAAAGTTGGGGAAATGCGGTAACTCATAGAAGCTACATAGGTATTGGCTACTACAGGACCTACACCAAGCACTGCCGCAGGTCTACTACCACTCCAAGTATCAACACCTTCCAAAGGGGAATAACTGTGGATAAAAGAAGAAGACAAGCGGAAATTATTAATCTTCAACATCGGTCGAATGGAAACCAGATAACCATTACCACCGCCAAAAATTCCCTGAGTAGGGTCATTAGCATTTCGTTCTCGACCAGCAGCCAAATCTAGACTAAAAGACTTACTAGGTTGCCATAACAAACCAATGCCAGTGCGAGTGAAAATAGGAGCAGCTAGGGGGTTTTGCGCCGCAAAATCAGACACCGTACCAGTAACGGGCGACCCCAGAGCATTCACAGACTCGCTTAATACCCTGGTCCCAGAAGTGGGATTAATAAAAAGTCTCAGATTTTTACCAATTGGTAACTGATATCTGAGGGCAATCATTCTTAATCCTGTTCTGGGATCTCGAATTTGTCCAGAAAAACGCGCTTCACCATTACCACCAGTTTGAAACTCTTGTTGCAAATTATCTTGTAACAAGGAAATCCCTAAACTATCTTTTCCCGTGAAGCTAGTATTCAAGTTGAGAATGGCTTGATAGCCTAAAGTAGCATTATTATCAGTCCCTTTCCCTTCTGCAAAAACATTGCCTAAATAGGTCAACACCCGACCACTTAATTTAGAAGTTGTAGAAAATTGATTGGCTTCTAACTCAGTAGTTTTAGCTTCTACTGCATCTACTCGTCCCCGTAAAGTTGCTAATTCTGCGGAAAATTCTGCTTGTAACTTTTGAATTGTTTCTAAAGTTTCCTTACTGGCTGCATCACTGGTAGCAGTAGCAATTAATTCCTTAACTCGATCCAAACAAGCATTTAACCCGGCTGCAAACTCGTATCGTGACAAAGCCCGATTACCGCGAAAAGTACCATTCGGATAACCCGCTATACAACCATAACGTTCTACTAATGATTGTAAAGCTTGAAATGCCCAATCATTTGGCTGTATATCACTAAGTTGAGATACCGAGGTGACTTGATCCGTCTCTCCAGTTTCCGTAGTTTCAGCAGATTGGGGGTTTTCCAAGATGGCGGGCTGATCTTCAGCTAAAGCCTGTATTTGTCCGATTATACCTATAGTAGATATAGTTAAGGATGCTACTAATATCTGGTGCAAAATTTTATTCATGGCGCTCAATGACACTCCTCCACATCCATCAAATTTTACAGTATTACCCATCGTGTCGTTATAGACAAAAAGTTATAAATTTCTTATTTAGAAATTGCTTATTAGCGTTGTGAGCTAAAATCATTCAACCTCAAAAAGTGCGATCGCTCCCTTCCCAGTCCCCAACGTGATATAATTCCCCCAGCCAAAAAAATAGAACTCATAAACTGAACCAACTTTGAGTTAACATTAATACTCTGAGATTCTGCATTTTCCTACTATGCTAAATCCTAATCTGGATGACATCCAGTTAACGAAAGACGACTACGAACGCTACTCCCGCCATTTAATCTTGCCAGAAGTGGGGCTAGAAGGTCAAAAACGCCTTAAAGCTGCTAGTGTATTATGTATTGGTACAGGTGGACTAGGTTCACCATTGCTGTTATACTTAGCAGCAGCAGGTATAGGCCACATCGGTATTGTTGATTTTGATGTTGTTGATTTTTCCAACTTACAACGTCAAGTAATTCACGGCACATCCTGGGTAGGTAAACCCAAAATTGAATCAGCGAAAAACCGCATTCATGAGATTAACCCCCATTGTCATGTAGACTTATACGAAACTCGTTTAACTTCAGAAAACGCCTTAGATATCATTCGCCCCTATGATGTGGTAGTGGATGGAACTGATAACTTCCCCACACGCTATCTAGTTAACGACGCTTGTGTACTGTTAGACAAACCTAACGTTTACGGCTCAATCTTCCGCTTTGAAGGACAAGCAACCGTATTTAACTATGAAGGTGGTCCTAACTATCGTGACCTATATCCCGAACCACCACCACCAGGAATGGTTCCCTCCTGTGCAGAAGGTGGTGTACTAGGAATTTTACCGGGAATAATTGGTGTTATCCAAGCCACAGAAACAGTCAAAATCATTATTGGCCAAGGTAACACTCTCAGTGGGCGTTTGATGCTTTACAACGCTTTGGAAATGAAGTTCCGGGAGTTAAAACTGCGTCCCAACCCCATCCGTCCAGTGATTGAAAAACTCATTGACTACGAAGAATTTTGTGGTATTCCCCAAGCGCAAGCAGCAGACGCAAAACAGCAGATGGAAATTCAAGAAATGACCGTCAAGGAATTAAAAGCATTACTAGATAGTGGTGCAAAAGACTTTGTACTGCTAGATGTACGCAACCCCCACGAGTACGAAATTGCTAAAATTCCCGGTTCGGTATTAGTACCTTTACCAGATATTGAAAATGGTAACGGTGTCGCTAAGATAAAGGAATTGGTCAACGGACACCGTTTAATTGCCCATTGTAAAATGGGTGGACGTTCTGCCAAAGCCTTGGCCATTCTCAAGGACGCTGGTATTGTGGGAACTAATGTCAAAGGCGGAATTAATGCTTGGAGTCAAGAAGTAGATGCTTCTGTACCACAGTATTAATAACCCGTTGTGGGATGATTAATTTCCCTAAATTCTCAATTTCATCTGCTAAACAAGATACCCGATTCTTTTATTTATTTCGGGTATCCTATGCTTCTGAAAATATGAATATCTATCTTCTTGTTTGTATTTATTTACGTGTCTAATTTATACAAAATTTCTTAAAAAAAATCCCAAAATTGTACATTTCTTATACTTTTTTTTAAGAGTAAGATGTCTAAAGTTTGCATAAACTTCATGGAAAATTTAGCTATGGCAGAGTAGTTATCAGACTCGGTAGGGATAATTCATGAATTACCCCTAGGAAAAAATCGGGTTTTCAAACATATCTTGCGTAAGTCCTAAAATAACCCTAGAGTCAGGTGGCATTTACCAGAGATTATCGTACCCTAGCAAACAACAAAATACTTTTAATCTTGTTGATGCAAGTAAAATCAGGGGTTGAAAGTAAACTAACTTTCAATAATAAAAGTAAGCATCTATCATCACAACCAATTGCCAAAACAATAATAGATTGCCCTATGGATACCCTTTCCCCAACCAATTCCAAGATTCTGATTGTAGATGACGATTATACCGTTCGTAACCTGATTCAACGATTCTTGAGTCGGAAATATCAAATAGAATCGGCTGCGGATGGTAAAACTGCCATAACATTATTTGAGCGATTAAATCCTGATTTAGTGATTCTAGACTGGAATTTACCAGATGCAAATGGATATAGAATTTGTCAGGAAATGCAAAGTCGCACCGGTGTTTTAGTCATGATTCTGACAAGTCGTAATGATGAAGCTGATAAAATTAAAGTCCTGGCCGCCGGTGCAGATGATTTTTTAACTAAACCATTTAGTCTAGCTGAGGTAGAAGTTAGGGTAGAAGCGTTGTTAAGAAGAGTACGCTATATTCAGCCTAGTCGTTCACAACGCTTAACTTTTAATCAATTAGCCATTAATTCAGACGCAAGAGAAGTGACACTTAATGATAAACCTTTAGCTTTAACTGCTTTGGAATTTAATATTCTACATTTTCTCGCTACCCATCCTGGACAAGCATGGAGTCGCACCCAACTCATCCAAAAGATTTGGGGTTGTGATTATGTGGGAGATGGACGAGTTGTAGATGTACATATTGGTCAACTGCGTAAGAAAATGGAAGTTGATTCTAGTATGCCAGAGTTTATTAAAACGGTACGGGGTTATGGTTATAAGTTCGACCCACCAGACAGCAGTAAGGTGTAAATACTGGAAAATATCATTTTGGTAACCAGATGTCTATTGTTTATAGATTCTGGAACATTGGGGACAAATTAATTTTATTCAACATTACCATCTTGCTATTCCGGTTTCTAGCGCCACAAGTAAAAAAACAACCCCCAAAAGAGGGGGTTGTAAATTCGTATTTAATGAAAAATCTGATTATTTTATACCCATCACACATACAGAGGCGAGAAAACCAGCAATGATATAAAAGACTGCCACAACTTGTAATTCTGACCAACCAGTTAATTCTAAATGATGATGTAAAGGTGCCATTTTAAATAACCGTTTACCTTTGCCGTCTGGTCCCTTTGTCGCTTTATAATAGCTGACTTGAGCCATAACAGAGAGGGTTTCCACGAAGAAAATACCACTGAGGATAAACAGTATTACCAAGCTATTTGTCACCAGTGCCACGGCAGCTAAAGCGCCACCCAAGGCCAAAGAACCGGTATCACCCATGAACACACTTGCGGGATTACGGTTATAGGCTAAAAAACCTACACAGCTACCACTAACAGCAGCACAGAATACCATCAAGTCAGGGGAAGTGGGGGCAACTACAACACCTAATGCAAAAATAGCGATCGCTACTGTTCCCGCCGCCAAACCGTCAATACCATCTGTTAAATTAGTAGCATTGCTCTCCGCGACCAAAACAAACCCCGCCACAGGCCAAAACAACAGCCCCAAAGGCAAGGATAAACCTATCCAAGGTAAATGGATATTAGTTATACTAAAATCACCTTTCAACATCAGCCACAGACAGAATATCGCCCCAAATATCACTTGCAGAGCTAACTTTGTCTTGGGAGAAATACCTTTATTAGACCTACGGCGTAAAATTTGCCAGTCGTCTATCCAACCAATTAAACCATAACTGAGTGTTAAAGCGGAAACCGCCAACACATCTTGAGAAAAATCCGATAATATGCAAGCCATTACCACCGCGACAGGGATGAAAAATATACCCCCCATGGTTGGAGTGCCGGCTTTTTTCAAATGAGCTTGGGGTCCATCTTCCCGAATAATCTGACCTGTTTTTAGTCTTTGTAAAATCGGTATTACCCACTGTCCGAGAATGGTGACACCGACAGCAGAGAGTAAAAGGGGTAGGGTGAGGGATGTAACAGACCAAGGGGTTCTATTTGCCCCCCCATCTAAAGTTAAAGCTGTTATAGTGAGTAATAGTGCCAGTAAATAGGCCAACCCAATTCCCGAAAAATTTAAACTTTTATTAGGAGATAATTTAGCGTCCACAGAAAATTTCCTTCACTCCACACTTAAAAACCTAAATCAAACAATAGAAACTATTTTTGCTCCGTAGTTTCCAAAATATTCTAGACTAATCCTCTTCGATTACAACATCGTCGTCGTCGTCATAATCAATATCACCAATGCCATCGTCCCCGCCTAGAAAATCGGATATTACTTCGACATCATCTTTAGACTCGGCATCATGCACATCACGGGCTATAAGTCGGCCACTTGCTCGCAGCCAGTCCAACATGGATGACTCTTGTTTTAAGGGGATGACTGCTGCTCGTTGGTTGCGGGGGGCTTCACGAAGGGGAGAATCTAACATATCAACAATGACACCAAGGGTTTATATATCTAGAGAGTTTATCATTTGATATAACATGAGGCAGCAGGTTTAGCATTATCCCGTGTGATTTTTAATTTTCAGCACTTCGCTCTGTTGCATCTCATTTAACTGCATACCGCTATACCAGTTAATTTATTCCCTCATACAACTCTTTAATTGTTAAATCCGAATTAAAGAAAATTTTCATTTAATCCCGAAATTGTAGCCGAAACGGCATTATTTAATGAGTTCGATGATTATGGGCAAAAAACATTCATATCTGATTCATGCTGTTTGATAGTGCAAACTCTTGAGGTAAAGGGCAATGATAGGTAAATCCACTCTAATTGAGGCCGTTGCAGGAACAAATCGGGGTTTATTAACCAATGGGTCACAACAACAGGCTATTTTAGCAGCGATCGCTAATCTAGAAGATTTTAATCCTACCCCTCGTCCATTAGCAGCTAGTAATTTACTAGAAGGCAACTGGCGACTACTATACACCACAAGCAAAGCTCTCCTAAACATAGATCGTTTACCCTTTTGTAAACTTGGTCAAATTTACCAATGTATTCGGGTACAAAGCAACAGTGTTTACAATATAGCTGAGATCTATGGTCTTCCTTCCTTAGAAGGACTAGTCAGCGTTGCTGCTAAATTTGAACCAGTTTCCGAACGGCGTGTACAAGTACAATTTCGACGCTCGATTATTGGGTTACAACGCCTCATCGGTTACACATCACCAGAAAATTTTATCCAACAAATTGAATCTGGTCAAAAATTTACAGCTTTTGATTTTCCCATTCAACGTCAACAACAACAAGGTTGGTTAGATATCACTTATATAGATGATGAGATCCGTATTGGCCGGGGTAACGAAGGTAGTGTCTTTGTATTAACTAAAACATAGCACTTTTGACAACAAGTCTTCCGCCATGAACTTACTCTATTATTAGTTCTTTGTCAAGGGTAATCAAAAAACTTCACAATTGATAAACAGGGAAAACCCAGCAATTTGACAAATAACTTAACAAAACCACAAGCAAATACCTTCAGGTTGTAGAGTAAAAACAATCAGCCCTCATTTAATGGCAATTCATACTTCAAAAGGGAAGATACAACATGGTTCAACGTGGTTCTGTAGTACGTGTTCTCCGCCCTGAATCCTACTGGAGTCAGGAGCTTGGTACAGTGGTTTCTGTTGATAAAAGTGGCATCAAATATCCTGTAATTGTCCGCTTTAACAAGGTTAATTACAATGATGTCAACACCAACAACTTCGCTTTAGATGAATTAATCGAAGTGAAAGCACCTGCGGCTAAAGCGACAAAATAAACAGCCCGGTGTCTAGGGGACAGTTTTATGGGATGATAACAGGACATATCAAGGCAAAAATCCGGGATATTAATTCTGCTTGACCATACCCGCCCCTATAAAAATTATTTGCTTGAATGCCTGAACTGCCTGAAGTTGAAACAGTCCGCCGGGGTTTAAATCAATTAACCCTCGGTCAAGAAATTACGGGGGGAGATGTACTGCTACAACGCACCATCGCCTACCCGTTTTCCGTTGATGAATTTATTTATAAAATTAAAGGTAATACCATCACTACCTGGCATCGTCGTGGTAAATATCTCGTCGCAGAACTCTCCCCTGCTTCCTCCTTGGGAGTGCATTTACGCATGACAGGTCAATTACTCTGGTTAGACCAAAATGAACCTTTGCACAAACACACCAGAGTCAGGTTATTCTTTGGGGAAAATCAAGAATTACGCTTTGTTGACCAGCGCACCTTCGGACAAATGTGGTATGTTCCCCCTAGTGTGGCTGTAGAAAGTATTATTACAGGTTTGGCAAAACTGGCAGTTGACCCCTTTTCACCAGAATTCACTGTGGAGTATTTAGCCGATAAATTAAAAAAATCCCGTCGTCCCATCAAAACTAGCTTATTAGATCAGTCAATGGTGGCAGGATTAGGTAATATTTATGCTGATGAGGCTTTATTTAAAAGTGGCATTTTACCCACAACTTTGGGTACAGAATTAAAACTTCCCCAAATTGAACTTTTACGAACAGCAATTATTGAAGTTTTATCAGCCAGTATTGCTGTAGGTGGGACGACTTTCAGTAATTTTCTCAATGTCAAAGGTGTGAATGGCAATTATGGTGGTGAAGCGTGGGTTTATAACCGCACGGGAGAACCCTGTAAAGTTTGTCGTAATGTCATCCAGCGAATTAAATTAGGTGGCCGTTCTAGCCATTTTTGTTCTCAATGTCAGCATTAGCTTTTTAGTAAATCTTCAATACTCATATCCCCGACCTTTGGATGATCAATTTACAGCAATTACCATTCAAGTGAGGTACAAGCAGTAATAATGAAACGCAGATGGACGCAGATAAACGCAGATAATTATATTACTTTTTAGGTTTTGCATTATGCGCTTTATACATTGGCAGGTAGGAAATAAAAAATTCCTGCCTACCAATATAGCAATCCTATTTGATTTGTGGTTTTTAAGTATATCCCTCAGTAAAGCCGTAAGCATCTTACAAAGATGGAGAGAGAAACACATCTTATTGATTTTCATTCACCTCCGTTCTGAGCATTCCTTCTACCAATTCTGAAATTTGCGGATTTTGTTCTGTAATAATATTCTTAAGTTTTAACATCTCATTCTCTAGATTTTTAATCACATCTTGAGGACTCCTACTGTCAAACAAACCAACAAGTCTCGCAAGAATAGTTGCAAAAAAATTCCCAAAACTTAACAGAAGTTTTTTTACTTGAGAAATAAAATCTGGAGGAATATTTAGGTTTGTAGGTAACTTAGGAAAATCTTCTGATTGTGGATACTGTAGTTTATTGGCTATTACCGCAAAATTTCTTACAGTTTCAGTTATCTCTTTTTTAAGTATTTTTATCCTTAAGTTATCTAATTCTCCTTGAAAAATTTTAAGATTGTCATTAATTTGATCTATCAACTTCTCTTTTGTAATTTTATGCAACCTACCTGTTTTATCAGTATGTGAAGATATGATTTCTGTTTGTTTTTCCATCCATTTATCGACTTCTTGATGCAATAGATATGCACATCTATCCGGTAAACGAACAGTAATAGCGTACCAAAAACCCTTCAACATTTCTGATTGTAACGGACTACGACCAAAAGTCCTACTCACACTGCCGTCACGCAGTTCCCTTGTGACACTACATACTGGAACCACCGGAGCAATATCTTGCGTAAATTTTCTTCTTATGGGTTGTATTAGTTGATCTATCTCTTTATCTGTAGCTTGATCAGAATTTGTCACAACAATGATTAACCTATATTTATTTAAAATAAGTTTCTCGATAATTCCCTCTTCGTATGGTTCAACCCGGTGACCGCCTGCATTAATACAGTAGAATACTGCATGAAACCATTCAATCGCTTGACGTTCTATACCATGTTCTTTTAGTTCACTATTAAGATTTTCCTCCCAACTTTTTGCCATTCCATTACCAACTTCAAGTCCGACAGAATCGTATATTTGTACATTAATATCTTCCCACTTAATCTGATATTTATCAAATCCACCTTGTGTTACTGGACTACCAATACCAGCTTTTGCTATATCCTCACCATATAAGTAGTTAATCAAAGAACTCTTGCCTGCACCAGTTTTACCAATAGTGAGAATGTTCAATGAACTTTGCATATTGACTCCACTTTCTTCTGAATAATTAACGATTGCTTTAATTAAATTTTCTAAAGCTTGAAAATATAAAGAGATATTATGATCATTAAATATCTCATTCGGATTTTTAACAAATTCATTGAGTCGCTCTTCTCGCAGAAGTGTCGAATCTTCAACAAGGTTTCCTTCCCAATTAATGAATTGGAGCGTACCTACGTGTTGATAATTAACAGCAGGTAGTTGTGATTTAATAAATGGAAGAAGTAAATTATTAATCCTATCTCGATGTTGATCATATGGTGGAACATGAGGTACGATATCATTCCGATTTTCAAATCTGAAATGTGTTATTTTGTATTGAGACCTAAAATCTTTATCTCCTACACGTGGAGATCCAAAGGTATAAACGCTGTTGACAGGAAAAGTATTAATCAGTCTATAAGCTGCTAAAGTAGCTAATGCACCACCTAAACTATGTCCTGTTAAACATATTTGCTTGGCATTGGAATTTTTTATAACATTTTCAATATCAGGTAAAAACTCTTCTAGCAACCATGCAAATCCTGGGTGAACCATACCCGCATAAGCTTTAGTATTATATTTACTTGCGTAAAGAGGATTGTCTGCTACTGCTAAAAAATTGCAAATCATAGTTGTTACCATGTGTTGCCAATTTTTTAATGGTTGTTCTTTATCGGCTATAACTGTTCCTCGAAATGCAATAATTAATTCCTCATCTAAAATACCTGACAATGCCAACAAAGGAACTGTTGGGTCACTATGTTTTATTATTTGTTTATCTCGAAGCGGAAATATGGATTTTTTAGAGATTATCTTAGTTTCATTTTCGTAAGTTTCACAACACAAAAGACTAAGAATTTTCGCTTTTTGTAGATTTACATTTGAACCCATAATTATTTAATCTTTGATTGCATAAATGTTCTGGAGTAAAAAGATCAACGAATATAATTCTCGGTCAATATTTTGTAAGAATCTGTATCTGTTACCACTAAAAAGAAAATGATCAATTTTGAGCTTGAATTTGCCTAACTACTGTTAAAGCTGAATAACTCACCCCTGCTGTACCTTCCCCTGGATGAGTTGAGTCACCAACTAACCACAAATTATTAATAGGTGTACGGTTAGCAAAACCAAAGGGTCCAAAAGTTGGTATTCTTTGACCAATACCGCCGACAATTCCCTTTTCTCTGGTTGTATAATTAGCAAAGGTGCGAGGTGTGGCAGCTTCTACATAAATGATGGTTTCTGGTTTTAAATAGAAATATTGGGAAAGTTTAGAAATTGCATCTTGGGTAAATTTATCCTTTAATTCTTGATAATTTTCCGTATTCCACCACTGAGTAAAATCTACAAAAGAAGATGCAATAATTGTCGCTTTTCCTATTGGTGCGCGGCCATCTCCTTCATGACTGACGGATACAAATAGGGAATTATTTTCACCAATTGGGCCATTAATATCATATAAAAATTGTAAATGCGGTGGACAATTAAGAGGAATTGCACTTTTATCTACACCGATATAAATAACAAATGCACCAGAAGGAGGAGTAAGTTTTTCTACTCTTTGTTTATATCCAGATGGGACTTTTTCTCCTAATAATCTTACTAAGTCTTGTACAGTGACATTAGCAATTATATGATCTGCTTTTTCGGTGAAAATTTCCTCTGTTTTTTGATTTCTAATAACTACACCCTTCGCTTTGCCATTTTCAACGTTGATTTTTTCGACGGTGTGACGCATTAATAATTTACCATTATCTCGTTCTAAGGATGCTACCAAGCGATCGCTCAAAACTTGCATACTCCCTTGTAAATGATATAATCCTTGGGGAGATTGGGATACACTCAATGCTGTTGCTGCATATAGTAAAGCTGTTTCTTCGGCACTAACTTGAGAATATAATTTTAGTTGTAGATCTAAAAATGTCCGCAGTCTTTTATCATTTCCTAAACCATATAATCTTAAAGCATCTCCCACTGTCATAAAAGTGAAAGGTGCGGTAATAAATGTACTCGGACGAACTGCTTTGATTAGTTGTCCTAAATCCCATAAATTACGCGGGGGTAAAATCGGATCACGTCCTTGAAATTCCCAACTAGCATTAAATAAAGTTGTTAATAATTGCCAAAAAGGTTCACTACCCGGAAACTGTTTTTGACGTTCTGCTTGCCATTTTTGAGGATCACGCCAAACATTAATGGGTGTAGATTCTCCAGGAAGATATACCGCACAAGCTGGATCACAATATATAGCTGCGGGTAATTCTATATTTAATTCGGAAAAAATGCGCTGGTGTATTCCCCCAGGTTCTAAACCTGCAACTTGGGTTGCACCGACATCAAAGGTAAATCCTTGACGTTTAAATGTAGAAGCGCAACCACCAGGAACGATAGCTTGGTCGAAAATAAGGACATTATAACCTCTATGGGCTAATAACGCTCCTGCTGTGAGTCCACCTATACCCGCACCGATGACAATGATCGGAGATTGTTTGTTTTTATGTGTAGGATTTGACATAGATGATTAACTTCAATTTCAGATGACTTAATTAACTCAAGTTGCTAGTTATCTAATTGGAACTGGTAACGGGTAATTGGTGATAAAATCTCCGTTTTCACCGTGTTAATCCTTTAATCCTGGACA
>JBJTTJ010000220.1:0-21292 GCA_046080125.1 Cuspidothrix sp. | reverse complement strand
AAACCAATAAGAGTAAATATGATGATTCTACCCGGAGCAACTGTTCGCGTTAACAATCCTGCTGATATATATTATCGGTTTGAAGGACTTGTACAACGAGTTAGTGATGGTAAAGTAGCTGTACTGTTTGAAGGTGGTAATTGGGATAAAATAATTACTTTCCGACTGACGGAATTAGAACCTGTGGAAACTACAGTTCAGAAAAAAGGCAAATAATCATTCGGTCATTAGTCAGTGGTCTTGTTTACTAAGGCTATTGACTAATCCTTGTTGAAAAAGATTCTACAACTACTGTACTCCTTGATTCTAAACTTCTGTTTAATTTTATGCGTCTATCTTTACCACAGTTTGCTGTTAGCGATCGCCATTCTCACCATTTTGCCGAGATAATTGAAACCACAACTACAGAATTTTTGGCCCAGTGTCTAGAACCAGAAGACCTAAGTTTTCCACCTATGCCACCTTTTGGAAGTTGGGTTGGCGCTGTGGATGAAGAATCTGGTAATCAAGTTTATGCTGTAGTTTATCATGCCACAACTATGCCGATTGATTCTGTACATCGGGCAGTTGCTTTGGGATTATCTTTACAGGCTTTACGTGAGGAACAACCGCAAATATTTTCGATGCTCAAAACTGAATTTAAGGCGGCAATTGTGGGATTTCAGGAAAAATCTATTAATAGTAATAATGGTAAAATGTATCAATATCTGCCACCTCGTCCGCCTCAAATTCACCAAGCTGTTTATCACTCTCACGCAGAAAGAATTATTCAGTTTACGGAGGAATTAGATTTTTTACGCACATTACTTTTCATTAGTGGTGCACCCGTAGACTCTCTAGTAGCAGCAACTATTCGCGGAGTATATCAATTACGCAAAAATGATCGAGAATGGTTAATCAAAGCTGGACGACATCTGAGTATTTTACTTAAAGATGATTATGATCGTCTACGCTATATTTTGAGTCAAATTCATCCATAATAATAAGTAAGTAGTCCTGTAAAATAAATTTTATGATCACTCGTGATTATCTCCAGCAAAAACGCGACATTAACTTTGATGCAAACTAAACGAGTTTATTTGCTGACTAAGTTAGCAGAGCATAATTGGAATTTGGATGATACAACGAAGAAATTGGGCAATACACGAAAGGAATTTGTGTTGCGTTTAGAAAACGTTTCGGTTATTTGCTCAATGAAGAAGTACAACGAGCCGCAATAAAAAAAGTTAAGACTAAAAAATGATAAGAAATTAGCATTACCTAATTTTGACGTAAGAGAATAATCTACAAGTATTAATTGGAAATAGTTTTAGAATTAAATAAATTTTTACCAATTGTCAATGTAAAATATAACAGTTGTATTAGATGCTGTGAATGTGATTGAGCGTTATACTTTGCCCGAAATGGGCAATCTGTGGAGTGAAACCTATAAACTGAAAACCTGGCTAGATGTAGAGATCGCAGTTTGCGAAGCACAGGCACAACTGGGTTATATTCCAGCAGAGGCGGTTGCAGAAATTAAGGCTAAGGCAAATTTTGATCCGAAGCGGGTGTTAGAAATTGAGGCGGAAGTCCGTCATGATGTCATTGCTTTTTTAACAAATGTTAATGAATATGTCGGTGATGTAGGACGCTATATTCATTTAGGTTTAACCAGTTCAGATGTATTAGATACGGCTTTAGCACTACAATTAGTGGCTAGTCTGGATTTGTTGTTGAAAAGTTTGAAAGATGCTATTGAGGCGATTCGCAAAAAAGCTACAGCACATCGAGATACGGTGATGATTGGGCGATCGCATGGTATTCACGCTGAACCCATTACTTTTGGCTTTAAATTAGCTGGTTGGTTGGCGGAAATGTTACGCCACCAGGAACGGCTGCAAATTCTCAAAAAAACTATTGCTGTCGGTAAAATATCCGGTGCAGTAGGAACTTATGCTAATATTGAACCCCGTGTGGAAGCGATCGCTTGTGCTAAACTCGGTCTCAAACCTGATACGGCTTCTACTCAGGTAATTTCCCGTGATATTCATGCTGACTTTGTACAGCAGTTAGCCCTCCTCGCTGCATCTATTGAACGCTTTGCCGTAGAAATTCGCAACCTGCAAAAAACAGATGTTTTAGAAGTTGAAGAATTTTTCTCCAAAGGACAAAAAGGTTCCAGTGCTATGCCTCACAAGCGCAACCCCATCCGTTCCGAACGGTTAACAGGGATGGCGCGACTGGTTAGAAGTCATGCAGGGGCAGTATTAGAAAACGTGGCTTTGTGGCACGAACGGGATATTTCCCACAGTTCTGTAGAAAGAGTTGTTTTACCAGATGCTTGCATTTTGACTCATTTCATGCTGCATGAGATCACCCAATTGGTAAACAATCTGTTAGTTTATCCTGAAAACATGGCACGAAATCTCAACTGCTATGGTGGCGTGGTCTTCAGTCAAAGGGTACTACTCACCTTAGTTGACAAAGGCATCAAGCGTGAAGAAGCTTATGCCATAGTCCAAGAAAACGCCCACACGGCTTGGAATAAACCAGAAGGTAACTTCCGTGATTTAATCAGCAAAGATTCCCGTGTAACTCGGCACTTATCACCCACAGAAGTAGAAGCCTGTTTTGATCCACAGCATCATCTCCAGCACTTAGAGCAAGTTTATCAAAGACTAGGTATTTAAAACTGGTCAGAGGCAAGAGGCAAGGAAAAATAAGGAAATTTCTCCCCCCTGCTCCCTGCCCCTCTACTCCCCTAAATTTACATACTTGCTCTTTCTGTGTCGCAAAGTAAAAATAAATATCTAGTTTACTGATACTCAAATAATAAAAGGGTAGATTATAATTATTATAGTGACTTTTACTAATTTAGTAAAGTCGGGAATATCCCATGATTGAAGTTCTTGCGATATTATCTGCTAGTGCCGCCGCCGGAATGAGAATAGGTATACCTCTATTAGTTATTGGCATCCTACAGGGTGATCAACTTTGGTCAAATATACCGCTCTTATCTCGGATTTCGCCCAATGTTTTAGTTGTCCTGCTAACTAGCTGGTCTTTATTTGAAATTTTTGCTTCTAAAAAACTAATTGGTCAAAGAATAATACAGCAAGTTCATTTATTCTTATCTCCCTTTGTCGGGGCGATTATGGCCTTGGCAGTTACTCCAGAGACAAAGACACCAAGCTGTTTAGTTGTTTTAATTGGGGCTTTATTGGCTTTGGTATTTCAATTAGTTTTAGTTGGTTGGTTTTATCGTTTGCGCGGACTACCAATGTGGTCGGTCTTTTTGCAAGACGTTTTGTGTATGACTCTTGTGTTTTTTGCTGTTGATGCCCCTCGTCAGGGTGGATTAATTGCTTTACTTATGCTGTGGTTGGCCATTCGCAGTGCAACATACTGGCATAATTGGTATAAAGAGGGCAGAAGGCAAGGAGTAGGGTAGCATCACCTATCACCCAAACTAATAGACTTCTGGTGAAAAGGATGTAGGGACAATTCATGAATTGTCCCCACCAAGGCTTTGGTAGTTATACACATTTCATCACCACCAAATGTCTAATGTAAAAGCCCAATAACGTGCAGTAAGCCTTTACCGGTAATTAGTTCGATAATTAGACCGATAAAGCCTAACATGGCTATACGACCATTCCAGACTTCGGCACTAGTGGTTAGCCCCCATTCCCAACGTTCTTGAGGATACATCTTCACTTTTTTCCTCATCTGGGTAACTTGGGAAAGTTGCAGATTAGGCTGTTGAAGAGCATCTATAATTAACTGGGATAGTGCTTGAATAAATACGGGGTTGGTGTTAGGTGCGGGAACACGGCGGAAGTTGTGTATTCCTGCTTCTTCGGCTATTTCGCGGTATTCAATATCAATTTCTTGTAATGTTTCGATGTGTTCGGAAACAAAACTAATTGGCACAACTACCAAGTCTGTGACACCTTTTGCCCCTAGATTTTTCAGTGCATCTTCGGTGTAAGGTTGTAGCCATTCTACAGGACCGACACGACTTTGATAGGCGAGGGTATGGGGATTAGGAAGGTTGAGGGTTTGCATAATTAAGTATGTACATTCCTCAATTTCTTGTTGGTAGGGGTCGCCCGCTTCCTCTACGTAGCTTTTCGGGACACCGTGAGCACTAAAGAAGATGTGTACATCATCTGGTTGAGGAAAATTTTGCAATTCTCCAGCAATGAGTTCGGCCATTGCTTGTAGATATCCTGGTTGTTTGTACCAAGAGGGAATGACTGTGTATTCCAAATTTTGTAGTTTGGGGTGTTCTTTCCACAGTTGTTGTAATAACCGGAAACTAGAACCGCTAGTGCTGATGGAAAATTGGGGGTAAAGTGGCAGAATTACCAATTTATCAATGTTATCTTGGGTGAGTCGGGCGATCGCTTCTTCGGTAAAGGGATGCCAATAACGCATTCCTACATATATGTTTGCTTCCTGTCCTAATTCACCTAGTTGATGTTTAATTGCTTCCCCTTGTTCTTCTGTAATTTTTCGCAATGGCGAACCGCCGCCAATTTGCTTATAATTTTCTTGAGATGTTTTTTCTCGGCGTGTAGCAATAAACCAAGCGAGGGGTTTTTGCATCCAGCTAAAGGGTAAGCGGATAATTTCGGGATCTGAAAACAGATTATATAAGAATGGTCCGACATCCTCTAATTTATCCGGACCGCCAAGATTAAGTAATAATACTCCTACACGACCCATAGCAGTTACTTTCCCCCAATCCTTACAATTTTTCACTAATGTTAACAATATATCTTTATTAAAGATAAAGCTTTATGTGCAGGAAAAAAAGCAATGGCAACAATTTTTAGAGACTTGAGTTACAGATACCAGTGGTTATATGATGGTATATCGCGGTTAGCTGCTTTGAGTGTGGGTGGTGAAACCCGGTTTCGGCAACTAGCTTTACAAAATTTAAAGCTCCAATCAGATACTCGGATTTTAGATTTATGTTGTGGTAGTGGTCAAGGAACTAGGTTTTTAGCGAACTATTCACAAAATGTGACAGGTTTAGATGCTTCACCTTTATCCATAGAGCGATCTAAAAAGAATGCGCCCGATGCTATTTATGTTCAAGGATTTGCGGAGGATATGCCGTTTGCGGATAGTTTATTTGATGTGGTACATACTAGCGCAGCTTTACACGAAATGCAGCATAATCAACTACAAAAAATTATTGCAGAGGTTTATCGGGTGTTAAAGCCAGGGGGTGTTTTTACAGTGGTAGATTTTCATCCACCAACCAATTTTTTATTTTGGCCGGGTTTAGCGGTGTTTTTTTGGTTGTTTGAAACCCAGACAGCTTGGGAATTGTTAAAAACAGATTTACCTGGGTTGTTAACAGATTATGGTTTTGCTGTGGGTAAACCTGATTTATATGCGGGAGGGAGTTTACAGGTAATTCAAGGGAAGAAAGTTTAGAGTTTGCCGATCGCACCTCCTAGGTATTAGCACAAAGGGATGACTGTAATGTTTAATTGTATCATAGATTAATATTCCTGGTTTATTTAACTCGGTGCAGTTGGGAAAGGAAATACTGAGTTGCTAAGGTAGGTTGATCGGATTGAATTAGGGATCTAACAACAGCTACCCTTCGTGCTCCTGCATTCATGACATCATGAAGATTATTCACATCTATTCCCCCAATTGCAAACCAGGGAATTTGACAATTTTGGGAGACATATTTCACATATTCTAAACCTGCGGCGGCTTTACCTGCTTTTGTTGGGGTTTCATACACAGGTCCCACACCAATATAATCTGCACCTTCGGCTATTGCCCCTTGCATTTCTTGGGGATTTGTGGTAGAACGACCGATAATGCGCTGATTTCCTAGTAATTGACGCGCTACAGCAATGGGCATATCCTGTTGTCCCAAATGGACACCATCGGCATCCACAACCAAAGCTAAATCTACCCGATCATTGATAATGAACAAAGCACCGTAATGGTGACATAAATCACGCAACTTTTTCGCCTGTTCTAAACGCATTAAATCATGAGCGTTTTTATCTCGGTATTGTAACAGAGTTAATCCGCCTTGAAGGGCTGCTTCTGCTGTTGTTAATAAGTTATCTGTAGGAGATGTGACTAGATATAAATGCGATCGCCATAATAACTGATGACGTTGATAACCCATCAAATTACTTTCCAAGGTATAAACCTGATAACGCATTTGTTTACAAGCACTTCCCAAACCAATATCTTTGTGAGAATCATATAGCTTACCATATTCTTCTAATACCCGCAGTGCTTCCTGAACACGGCAAAAATTAGCCTGTAACAAAGATGTAATATCTGCTCGTAGTTCCTCTTGGGGATGACTTAAATCAGTTCCTGGATCACTCAGTGTATCCCGTGCTGCCCGTATTTCCCCAGTATGCCAAGCGCCTAACTCTTGACGCAGGTGTTTACAGACAGCAGACAACTGAGAATTATTTAACCCAAAGCGGCACCATTCTTCAATAATTCGTAAACCCTCACGGGCCCGATCTAAATTAGCGTCTAAAATACGGTAAACAGTTTGCTGGGTGGGCGTAGGGGCTGAAAGCATTACAACAACTCCATTCAGTAGGTAGGTGTTAAAAATTGTCCTAATGGCAAGGCAAGAGGTAAACTACAATGAAGCAGGAAGTAAACAATTACCATTGTCCAGTTAAGTCTGGACTGGGATAGTTTTTGGTAGTTTTTATGGAACTTTTGTATAGCATTTGCCAGACAGCAACTGATATACAGTGATCATCAAGCACAGACACAAAAAGGCTTGCCACTTCGTCTCTACTATATGTTTCCCCGGAGTTTTATAAACAATGATAATTCCAGAAAAATCTGTAAACACTCTGAATAATTTCCTGAGTTGCCCAATCTTGAGTTTAACAGTTGGTTTAGGACTAACAAGTGCAACTATCTCCATAGGAAATGTCAGCAGTGTGTTGGCACAAGTACCAGCAGGGATACAACCAACACTGCAAAATAGACAAACAATTTCTCAGGTTAATCGGCTATTTGTTAATTCTAGTGTAGGAAACGACCAAACTGGTAATGGTAGTGCGATCGCACCTTGGAGAACAATCACCCAAGCCTTAGAAGCATCACCTCCCAACAGTGTGATTATCCTTGCACCAGGCACATATAGCACTAAAACCGGAGAAGTATTTCCTTTAATGTTAAAACCAGGAGTGGCTATTCAAGGGGATGTTAGCAATCAAGGTAAGACGGTGACAATTGCTGGGGGAGGGGAATACCTCAGTCGTCGTTTTGGTGGTCAGAATGTGGCCATTGTCGGTGCTAACCAAACCAGTTTAACCGGTGTAACTGTGACTAATTCCAACAGTCGTGGTTATGGTTTATGGATTGAATCCAGCAACATTGTAGTGGGGGAAAATACATTTACAAATAATACCCAAGACGGAATTGCCGTCACGGGGGATGGTACACCCAGCATCAGCAAAAATCTCTTTATTCGCAATGGTGCAAATGGCATCACTATTTCTGGTAACGCCCGCCCAGAAATTAGAGAGAACATTTTTAAAAATACAGGTTTTGGCATTAATATCGCCCAAAATTCTGCTCCCGTAGTAGTAGGTAACCAAATTGAGAATAACAGATCGGGGATTATTGTCCAAGCCACTGCAACACCCCTGTTAAGAAATAATCTCATTCAGGGTAACACAGAAGATGGTTTAGTAGTCATTGCCCAAGCTAGACCAGATTTAGGTATTAGTTACGACCCAGGTAAAAATGTCTTTCGGAATAATGGCCGTTATGATATCAATGCTAAAACTGCCAAGATAGTAATTTCCGCTGCTGGCAACAATTTAACCAGTAATCGTATTAGCGGTCAAGTGGATCTTCAAGGTACCAATACACCTTTGTCATCAACGGCAACATTACCACGCACAGCAGTTATTAATCCTAATCTGAGAGAAACTATTGTGCCCAGAACAGTCAAAACTGTTCCCAATCCCAATCAATTACCACCAGTCACCAATAGTCAAGGGGATTCACCTCAGTTTAATTATATCCAACCAGATTCCGGTGCCATTGAATTTGTTGCCCCCCAGGGACGAGGGGAAAATCTGCCCAATTCTAACCCCATCGCCAACTCTCAAGGTTATCCCATCACCGGGCAAAATGTCCGTTATCGTGTATTAGTCCTAGTCGCAAATCAACAACAACAGAGTTTAGTTGCTTCTCTAGTTTCTGGCGCTTTTACAAAAGTTTGGCAAGGTCAAAGGGTGATGCAAGTAGGAGTGTTTAGAACTCAAGAAGGGACTGCGGCAATAGTTAGTCTTTTCAATAGTAAAGGGTTAAAAACTGTTGTAGAACCTTTCAACTAGTGTCGGTGGGGAATGGGGTATAGGAAATGGGAGAGGAAATTTTCGCCTTTTGGTGACTGAGGAAATGGTAACAGCTAAACTTCTGAACTCTTGATATTGAGAGTAGTTTGAGGAATTGTCACTTCTATCTGAGGGTGTGGATTTAACTATCAAAAGCATTTTTTATTGTTTGTAACATTGGGTTACAAGAGATGCTTCATTTACTATAGGTCTTATGGATGATTTTTGTTAACCCTAGATAATTGTGATTAAAAACCATGCCCCGTCCCATACCTCCCGCCGTGCTATTAGTAGACGGCTACAATATTATAGGCACTTGGCCTTGTTTGATCAAAACCCGTGATTATGTCGGACTTGAGGCCGCACGGGGTGAACTTGTGGAAGCCATGACTAATTATAGTGCTTTCCAAGGTTATGAAACTCAGGTTGTGTTTGATGCTCAATATCAAAATACTCCTAGTAACAAGGAAACTATTACAGAGTTTTTAACAGTATATTATACGGATTTTGGGCAGACCGCGGACACATATATAGAAAAAACCTGTGCGTCTTTGCGTCATCAAATAGCCCAATCTTTAATTTCCCGCATGATTGTCGCCACATCAGATCGAGCGCAGCAGTTAACAGTACAGGGGTATGGTGCTGAATGGTTGTCAGCGCATCAATTATGCGGTGAAGTGGAAACTACTGTATGTCGGATGCGCCATAGATATCAGTCGCAAAAACAATCTAAAAGCAGATTCTTAGCTAATGCTATTGATGCCAAGGCCAGACAACGGTTAGCTGAATTACGGATGGGATTATAGATTTTCTAAGGGAGAAAGTTCTGTATACCTTGACTGGCAAGGCTTTTGGTTACTCAAAGTCCAAGATTTCAGTAGCCAGAAAAAAATTTTTTAAAAAATTCTTCTAAAACCCCTTGCATTAATTTGGATTTGGGTTTAGTATGATAAACATTGGAAGCGTTCCTCAGTAGCTCAGTGGTAGAGCGATCGACTGTTAATCGATTGGTCGCTGGTTCGAATCCGGCCTGGGGAGTTCATAAAATAAAGAAAAGCATGATGTCTTACTCCTCCGAGTATATGGTTTTTTGTATGCTTTCGGTGATACCTGTCACCGAAATGTCTACTATGTAAAGTCTGTTGCCTGTTGCCTTGCTTAATAAATGTAAACTAGATAACCCTTAATTAGTTAAACTAACGCTTTGAGTAATGCTTGCAGTTTAAGTTGCACTTCGGCAAATTCTTTTTCAGGATCTGAACCTGCAACAATACCCGCACCTGCATAAAGTCTAGCATGATTACCATCAATTAAGGCTGAACGAATGCCCACGATAAATTCACAGTTACCATCTGCATCTACCCATCCTAAAGGTGCTGCATATAAACCTCTTTCAAAACTTTCATAGCGACGAATTTCTGCACAAGCAACATCTCTAGTAGCACCTGCAACTGCTGGAGTAGGATGGAGTTTTGCAACGATTTGTAAAGGATGAATATTAGTAGGAACTACTGCACTAATTGGTGTCCATAAATGCTGTATATTAGATAATTGTCGCAGTCTTGGTGATGAAACTTGGGGGAATAGGTCTAGTTGAGATAGATGGTCAGTAATAAAATCAAGAACTAGTTTATGTTCATGCTTTTCTTTGGTACTATTGATCAATCTGTTGGCATTTTCTGCATCTTCAATGGGTGTTTTACCTCTGGGTGCTGAACCTGCTAAGGCATCAGTAATTAATTGTTGTTTTTGAATGCTAATTAACCGTTCTGGACTAGCACCAATGAAGTTTTGTCCTTTACCGTTACCAGTGGAAAATATATAACAATTAGGATGTAATTGGCGGAGGTTGTTCAAAGATTGTAGTAAGTTGAAATCATGATTAGCAGCCACATCTAGTGTATCTGCTAAAACTATTTTGCGTAATTGATTGGATTGAATGGCTTTTAAGACTGATGCAACTGAGGTTTTGAACTTATTATCATTTTTAGTGATTTTGTTATATGAATTTAAAGGAAATGCCTCAGATTTGAAGTTGTTATTTTTCAAAGTCTGAATTGCTTCTAAATGGCTTTGTAAATTATCTAATATTTTGCCAATCTTGACAGTAGAATTGATAATTGTATTCATCACTAATGTGCAGCAATTATTTTTGACAGCGATTTGCCAACAAGGTAAAAAAACAGTGGCAGCAGGAAAGGGATAATCTGCTTTTTGGTGCTGATCAAAAAAACTAAAGGTGCAAAAAAAATGGGGTAAGGATGAGGGGTGATTTCGATGAGGAATAGAAATGATATTTTTGAGAGAATTTTTAATAAATTCTTCTGCTTTTGTAAATCTTGTTTTCCCAAAAATTTCTAATTTATCTATAGTGTCAATTCCCGCTATTGCTTCACCCTGGCTGGTGTTTTCAAAATAAAAAGTTATCACATTTTTGTGATTAAATCTATCTAAAACTAGCAAAGGATCAACTAAGCCAATTTCTAGGGAAATACTGACAATTTTACTGTTCTTATGGATGTGGCAATTTTCCTGAACCTCTAATAGTAATTGATTGAGGTATTTGTAGTCTACAAAGGTTTGGGTGCGACATGGTGAAATTGTCATGGATGTATAAGTTAATTTTTTTTAAGTTATCTTCCTAAAATGTAATCAGTCATGGTGGTATTTCTATAGGTAACATAATTGAGTTACCGCTAACCAGCATAGACTTGTGCTTGGTGGGGTTGATCCTGTTTTCGCCGCAAAATGGCAGGTGTTATTGCAGGATGTGAACCTATAATCACAAAATTAACATTTTTTGGTAATTTACTAAAGTTAAACAATTTTAGATTAATTACACCCACAACCAATGAATTCAACTCGGATTTCACAACCTCAAGCTAAACTGTGGATGGCGGCAATTAAACCGCCAATGTATACTGTCGCTATTATGCCTATTTGGGTAGGTTCTGCGGTAGCATTTCAAGAAATAAAGATCTTTAATATGACCATATTTTCTCTATTTATGGCTGGGGCTATTTTAATTTTGGCTTGGGAGAATATTAGTAATGATGTATTTGACGCGGAAACAGGAATTGATAAAAACAAACAACATTCATTGGTGAATCTAACTGGTAATAAAAACTTGATGTTTTGGATAGGAAATCTGTGTTTAGGTTTGGGTTTGTTAGGAATAATAGCGATCGCATTTTTGCAAAAAGACCCTACAGTTATCGCTATAATTATCCTCTGCTGCGGCTTAGGCTATATGTACCAAGGTCCCCCTTTCCGTCTAGGATACCAGGGTTTAGGCGAAACTCTCTGTTTTTTTGCCTTTGGTCCTTTGGGCATGAGTGCAGTCTATTATAGCCAAACTCAAGGCTGGTCTAGTAAAAATTTGGCTGCATCGGTGATTGTAGGTGTTGTCACCAGTTTAGTCTTATTTTGTTCCCATTTTCATCAAGTTGAAGATGACATCGCCGCAGGGAAAAAATCTCCTATTGTTCGCTTGGGAACTCAAACAGGTGCAAAGGTTTTAGTTGGATTTACGGCTAGTATTTATCCCCTAATTTTACTATTCGTAATTTTAAATATTTTCCCACTATGGACATTACTAAGTTTCCTAAGTTTACCTTTTGCAGTTAAATTATGTCGTCATGTTTGGGAAAATCATCACCTACCAGACAAGGTAAGTAATTCTAAATTCATTGCTGTAAATGTTCATTTTTTGAGTTGCTTATTTTTGGGTTTAGGTTTTATTCTTGGCTAGGATTCAGAATTGATGTTTTTTAAAAATCATCTTTCTGTACGAACAACTATTCTGACTACTGGTTCTTCAATTTTTCTCCATGATTTATCAATTTTCTTTTCGTTATTTTAGCCGGAAATTCACTAATCCTATTATTACTAATCATGGGGTTTGGAAAATCCGCGAAAGTATCATTATTCGCTTGATAGATGCAGAAAATAATGTTGGTTGGGGAGAAATTTCCCCCATTTCTTGGTTTGGTTCAGAAACTATGGAACAAGCTTTAGATTTTTGCCATCAACTTCCAGAAACAATCACTCAGGAAATAATTCTAGGGATTCCAGATAAATTACCAAGTTGTCAATTTGCTTTTGAATCAGCTTTGTTGGAAAATAAAGATACTAATTTTAATCTCACCTATAGTGGTTTATTATCAGCAGGAAAATCAGCTTTAAACCAATGGAGTAGTTTATGGAAACAGGGGTACAAAACCTTTAAATGGAAAATTGGTGTTCAGGAAATAAATCAGGAGTTAGAAATATTTGATTTACTCATTTCTAGTTTACCAACATCGGCAAAATTACGTTTAGATGCTAATGGTGGAATTACTTATCAAGAAGCGGAATTATGGTTGAAAAAGTGTGATCAATACTTGGATAAAATTGAATTTATTGAACAACCTTTACCCGTAGATAAATTTACCCAAATGCAGGAATTAAGTAATTTATATTTAACCAGAATAGCTTTAGATGAATCTATCGCTAATTTTACCCAATTAGAATCCTGTTTTCAGCAGGGTTGGGGGGGAATTTTTGTGATCAAACCGGGGATATTCGGTTCACCATCTCGGTTAAGAGAGTTCTGCCAAAAACATCAAATTGATATTGTATTTTCATCCGTATTTGAAACGGAAATTGGTAGACAATCTGCACTACAATTAGCATCAGAATTATCTCTAAATCATCGCGCTGTTGGTTTTGGGATTAACCACTTTTTTCTACCACAACCATCAACTTGGTTAGAAACTCTATGGAAAAACTGTTAGATAACTTAACAAAAGATGATTGGCTAATCTGTGATCATAGTCATAAATTACCACAAATAGCAACGGAATTATATTTAAAATTTACCGAATTATCCAACCCCAAAATTATGATCGCGGAAAGATCACCTGTGAGATTTTTAGCTAGTTTTATCGCTGCTGTTGCAGCTAAATGTCCAGTTTTTCTATGTAACCCGAATTGGAGTCAAGATGAATGGAAACAAGTTTTTAATTTAGTGCAACCAGATATAATTTTAGGAATAGATAATAATTTTTCAAAATCAGCGATTGCCAATTCTCAATTAGCAATTCCTAATACTATCATGATTCCTACAGGTGGATCATCGGGAAAGATTAAATTTGCTATTCATACATGGCAAACATTAACCGCATCCGTAGTAGGATTTACAGAATATTTTCAAATCAATACAGTCAACTCTTTTTGTATATTGCCATTATATCATGTTAGTGGATTAATGCAATTTATCCGTTGTTTCACTACAGAAGGTAAATTAGTAATTACTGAATCGAAAAAATTAGAACCTTCTCAATTACCTAAAATTAACCTATCTGAATTTTTTATATCTTTAGTTCCTACCCAATTAGAAAAAATCCTCCAAAATCCAGACCTAACCCAATGGTTATCAAGGTTTTCTACTGTGCTTTTAGGAGGTGCACCACCCTGGGATAACTTATTAATAAAAGCGAGATCTCATCAAATTAGATTAGCACCCACCTATGGAATGACAGAAACCGCTTCTCAAATTGCTACTCTCAAACCTGATGAATTTTTACAAGGTAAATTCAATAGTGGGAAAATTCTCCCCCATACTCAAATTATAATTGATAATCAATCAGGAAATATCAAAATTCAAAGCAAATCTTTAGCTTTAGGTTATTATCCCCACATTTGGCAAAATGCAGATAATTTTACAGTTGATGATATTGGTTTTTTAGATAGTCAAGGTTATTTACATATTGTGGGGAGAAGCAGCGATAAAATAATTACAGGTGGAGAAAATGTTTACCCGACAGAAATTGAATTGGCGATTAGAAAAACTAATTTAGTGCTTGATGTTTGTGTAATTGGTATAGATGATCAATACTGGGGACAGGTATTAATAGCTGTTTATATTCCTAATCATGAAAATATTTCCTCCCTAGAAATTGAAACCCAACTCAGAAACCAACTGAGTAAATTTAAGATTCCTAAATATTGGATTTCTGTACCAAATTTACCTCGCAATACTCAAGGTAAAATTAACCGTCAACAACTCCAACAAATTGCTAAGGATTTTGTTACTAAAAACCCTCTTATGAAACTTTAACAATCCAATCCCCTTCACAAGCAGCTTCGATTACGCTCAACACAAGTACGGAAGAACGGAATTATACTGAGTTTGTTGAAGTATCGCTAAATTTCTCTGACTTCATAGCTAGGGATTGCCAAATATAGACAAGTGTCTTAAAATAATTGTGAAAGTCGAGTAAAGACTCTCTATGAAACTATCAGATTACGCTAAATCACTAGGAGTGCGCATTTTAAAATGTCTTGAGGAGGATGAATGCAACTAACTGAAAGACACATCATCAAAAACATTCATGAACATGATCAAGAAAATGATAGGCTTGACTACGTAGATATTAATTTTTATGAAAAAACCTAAAGTTATTTTTTTGGATGCAGTAGGTACATTGTTTGGTGTTAAAGGTAGTGTGGGCAAAATTTATAGTGAAATTGCCCAAGATTTTGGGGTAGAAGTTTCCCCCCAGATTTTAGATCAAAACTTTTTCACAAGCTTTAAATCGGCACCACCACCCATCTTTCTCGATATAGATGTTAAAGATATTCCCCAACGTGAGTATGATTGGTGGCGGATAATAGTTTTAAATACCTTTGAAGGTGCGGGTGTTCTCCAGGAATTTACTGATTTTTCGGCTTTTTTTAGTGAACTTTATATCCACTTTGGTACTCCTGAACCTTGGTATGTTTATCCCGATGTGCCTTTAGCTTTAACGAACTGGAAACGCTTAGGAGTAGAGTTAGGTATATTATCTAACTTTGACTCTCGATTATATTTAGTTTTGCAGGGTTTGGGACTAAAACAATATTTTACTTCTGTGACTATTTCTACTCATTCCAATTATGCTAAACCAGATCCGGAAATTTTTAAAACCGCTCTGAGAAAGCATAAATGTTTACCTGAAGAGGCCTGGCATATCGGAGACAGTTTTACAGAAGACTATCAAGCAGCAAAAGCAGTAGGGATGCGAGGGATTTGGATTAATCGTCATGCCGGTGTTTAATGGGGATATATTTAGATATCTATAGTTGTTTCAATCTACCGTTTGTTCTGGAATCTATGAAGTCTTATTTAGCCGCCGCTATTCAAATGACCAGTGTACCGGATTTGCAAAAGAATTTGGCGCAAGCCGAAGAATTAATTGATCTGGCCGTGCGTCAGGGTGCAGAATTGGTTGGTTTACCAGAAAATTTTTCTTTTATGGGGGAGGAGAAAGATAAACTTGCCCAAGGAAATGCGATCGCTCAAAGTACGGAAACATTTCTTCGCAAAATGGCACAACGCTTTCAAGTTACCATTCTTGGTGGCGGTTTCCCTATCCCTGTAGATCATAGCGGTAAGGTTCATAATACGGCATTACTTGTAGATGCCAACGGTCAGGAACTGGCCCGTTATCAAAAAGTTCACCTGTTTGATGTGAATGTTCCTGATGGTAATACCTATCAAGAATCAAGTACGGTGATGGCTGGACAAGAATTACCTGGTGTGTATTCTTCCCCTGATTTGGGTAAAATTGGCCTATCTATTTGCTACGATGTCCGCTTTCCTGAGTTATACCGACATTTATCCAAACAGGGTGCAGATATTTTATTTGTCCCCGCAGCTTTTACGGCATTTACTGGTAAAGACCATTGGCAAGTATTGTTACAATCGAGGGCGATAGAAAATACTTGTTACGTGATTGCCCCGGCTCAAACTGGTACTAATTATGATCGTCGCCAAACCCATGGCCATGGGATGATTATTGATCCTTGGGGTGTGATTTTAGCGGATGCTGGGGAAAAACCAGGAGTAGCGATAGCCGAAATTAAACCCACCAGACTTGATCAAGTCCGTCGCCAAATGCCGTCTCTACAACATCGTGTATTTTAAAGCTAAGGCGGGAGATAAGTGGGTGGGCGTGAAAAATTGTTGTTATGGCAAGGCAAGAGTGGTAATTATGGCTAACGCTAGGCCACGCTATCAGAAGTTCAGGAAAATTTAGAAGAATAGTGTCGCACTTCTAACAACTGGTTTTTTTCGTCTACAATTACAACCGTAGGAGAGTAACATTCTAACTCTTTTATAGTAAACTGCCCGTAAGTCATTATAATCAAGCGATCGCCAATTATGCCTAAACGTGCGGCTGCCCCATTCAATTCAATAGACCCTGAATTAGCTGGGGCAGGTATGGCATAAGTAATAAAACGCTCACCATTGGCAACGTTCACCACCTGTACTTGTTCATAGGGCAATATGCCGGCCTTTTCTAAGAGAAGTTGATCAATGCTGATACTACCTACATAGTTGATGTTTGCCCCGGTGAGAGTACAGTTATGAATTTTTGCCGATAAGAGAGTGCGCTGCATTTGGGTTTAAATTTTTTGTACAACCAGCAAAAGTTTTGGAAGTCAGACCAGTAATGAACTACTGATAATAACCCAACCATAGGTTTATTGGGTAATGATTTGATCTTAGCATTACCCACTATCTATTATGCTCTAGCGGCCCTGATAAATTTTTCTACCAAAGGAGCTACTTGTTCAACATCCTGCCAACCGAGAATATTTGTCACCTTTTTTTCCAAATTTTTATAACTGCGGAAAAATTCGGCGATTTCCTGCAATCGGTGAGGAGCTAGGTCTTTGAGGGATTTGACGTGGCTATAACGGGGATCTTTGTCAGGAACACAGAGAATTTTTTCGTCCCGATCGCCACCGTCAATCATTTCTAGATAACCAATAGGTCTGGCTGCAATCACACAACCGGGAAATGTTGGTTCATCCATGATTACCATACCATCCAAGGGATCGCCATCATCAGCTAGGGTATTGGGAATAAAACCATAGTCGTAAGGATATTTAACTGAAGAATAGAGAACCCGATCTAAGGCGAATGCTTGTAAGTCCTTATCGTATTCATATTTATTTTGACTGCCTCCGGCAATTTCAATCAGTACATTAACCACACCGGGCTTAGGTTGGGCAGGAATCCGAGCTAAATCCACAATAAAACTCCTTTACTAAAACTCAACAGTGGGCAGCAATCATTTTTGCTCCCAGTGTAAGATCTTAGGACATTGTGGATCTATTCCTCAAAATTCCTGCTGAAATACTGATGTATTTAGGACTTACACACAAGTCAGGAAAGAATGAACCTCGTTCGTGAGGCGTACTGTTCCACCTATACTTAAATCTACAATAGCTAATTTTACTAGGCGCGCGGAAACCGCGCCTATAATTTCTGATGACACAACTATACAGGGGACTTTTGTTCTCCAGTTGATGGTGTTGATGATTCCCCTGGTTTACCTCCTTCTTGCTTATCTTTATTTTCCTGTTCTGTTTCGGAGTTTTGTTGTATTTGTTGGAGGTGAATGTTATTCACTTGGGTAATAAATTGTTCTATTGCCTGACTGACTTTTTGTTGTTGCCTACCTTCCTCGGAAATATTATAACAACGATAAGCTGGCGTGATGCCTAAAATAAATTTTTCTTGTTCAGCTTCTAAGAGTTCAACGGCTTTGTTAGCAGCCACCCAATTTTTTTGAAAAGGAAATGAGGTGACTATACTAGCAACAATAGAAGCCACTGCTGGACAAATAACAGGCAACCATTTTAACCAGGGTTGTCCGGTTTCTAATTTATCTACCAGGACTAAAATAGGTGTAACACCTGATAAAATGACTGTGGAGATTTGCAAAACATAATAAAGAGTTCTGGCAAGATTCCGAGAACTTTTATAATCGTTGATCAACTCTTGGCAATATTCTAAAGCCTTTGCTCGTGCCGGCAAAACTGTGTCGTAGTCCAAGGTAGTACCATTGCTTAATAAGGAGGTATAGAGTTCAGCTTTTCGGGAGAGTTCATTTTTTTGTGCTTCTTTTCGGGCATTTTTTACTGATTGTCTGTTCAGTAGAAATAACCCAATAGCAACGGTTAGGGCTACAGAAGCCGCAGTCATATATTGTTGATTATCAGAATCAACATATATCACGAACACAGATGTGAGAGCAACTGCGCCTAATAAATAATCAATCAGCTTGAAAAACAATAACATATTGGGTTTGATGTGGTGATTGCCGTTAATCGTGTAATTGCTTTGTAAAAAATTGTTTTTTACAAACATATAATACTTTACAACAATAAGGTAGTATTGTTTACAAGTAGCTGCCAATAACAACAGGTTGATAAAATTGATATAAAGCCTTATGCCATAATTGGTTTCAGGACTATAGATAAATTTTAAATTTAGTTAAGTTTATTATCATTTGAGGCTAAATGCTGGGGTTAATTGCACAAGAGACGGGAGTGGCCGGGTGAAAATGTCTAATCAAGTTTGGTTATCACAGTTAAAAAAACACCGAGCGATCGCTGTTATTCGCACCTCAAAAATGGTATGGGGTGAACAAATGGCTTTAGCTGTGGCTTCTGGGGGGATGCATTTAATTGAAATTACCTGGAATAGCTCAGGTGCACCAGAATTAATTTCCCAGCTTCGCGCCCAATTACCTGACTGTATGATTGGTACAGGAACGTTATTTAATGTCCAACAGTTACAGGAGGCGATCGCCTGTGGATCACAGTTTCTTTTTACACCTCACACTGATCCAGAAATGATCCAAACCGCAGTCAGCACCAATATTCCCATTATTCCCGGTGCATTGACACCCACAGAAATTATGACTGCTTGGAATTATGGTGCAAGTTGTGTCAAAGTCTTTCCAGTACAAGCAGTGGGCGGAACTAGCTATATTAAAAGTTTACAAGCACCTCTTGGCCATATTCCCCTCATCCCTACCGGGGGTGTAACCTTAGAAAATGCTCAGGATTTTTTACAAGTTGGTGCGATAGCAGTGGGGTTAAGTGGTGAATTATTCCCATCAGAATCAGTGTTACGGGGAAATTGGACCAGCATCACCCAACAAGCAAAAACTCTTATGCAGAGATTACATTAGCCATTATCGGTTCTATGAACACAATCAAGAGCAGAAAATTACTACACATAAAGGTTTTATAATTTTCTGATCATATTTATGTTTTTCCCGGCAGTGTTGAATGTTAAGATTTCGGGTATATTGTGATATTGGTGATGCAAATTTGAGCAATTAATGACTCTATTCTCAATAAACAATGGATTGTACCTAGGTCAAGTGCAAAGATTATTAAGTTTTATTGCAGGATTCAACACTTGTGGTAAAAACCTAAATATTCGGGGGTTTAGCACTGCTAAACCCCCACAAACCGTTTTGAGGGATTTTCAACTTGCACCCCCCAGTCCGCACATCATTATGATTATAACTAGCAACTTGCGTTACCTTTCAATTTAGTTTGCATGACTACCTCACACCATGTATTATGAGGGTGGCTAT
Source organism: Cuspidothrix sp. (assembly GCA_046080125.1). Taxonomy (GTDB): domain Bacteria; phylum Cyanobacteriota; class Cyanobacteriia; order Cyanobacteriales; family Nostocaceae; genus Cuspidothrix. The sequence continues at coordinate 1,515 of JBJTTJ010000220.1, read as the reverse complement.
GCTATAGTAACCATTCAACATTTCTGGGTCAAATAGCATTAGACTTGTCCGAAAATTAAATGTGCGTTTTCTAAAACCCTTGTAGAGACGTTCTATAGAACGTCTCTACATTAATTCCCGGAAATGTCTATTGCTTGTAAATTTTTTGTGCTTGTATTTAAACTACAAAAATACTCCTCTAAAAGTTCTATGAAAGTGAATTTAATAGCAAATATTCCCAAATCCACGCGCCTAAATTTTTGGTGTTCCCTACTCTTGTTAGCTACCACACCAGTGTTTATTAGCACTTGGGCTATAACATCAGGCGCAACACCCACAGAAGTTAAAATTAATCGTCCTACTCTCAATCTAGGTAGTAAAGGTGAACGTGTCACAGAATTACAAGCAGCTTTAAAACTCTTAGGATTTTACGGGGGAACTGTAGATGGAACATATCAAGAAAGCACTGCTTTTGCAGTTTCCCAATTTCAACAAGCTGCTGGTTTAAAACCCAATGGCACAGTAGATAATATCACTTGGCAAAAATTATTTCCCACACCGTCAACTATTAATTCTTCACCCTCCAATACTGTCAGCACTTTTAACACCGTTCCCACCTCAGAGAAAAAAAATCCTGGGGTGAGTGGTTCCGTACCAAAACCCACAAAACCCACAAATTCCAAAAATCAACCCAATACTGGTATTCAACCCACACCTGTTAATCAACAAATACCAGGTATTAGATATACCCCTGAAGGATGGCCTATTTTAGAGAGAGGTATGTCAGGACCAGAAGTGATCAAGTTGCAAAAACAACTACAAAACTTAGGTTTTCTAACTGGTAAAATAGATGGGGATTTTGGCAAGTCTACGGAAATTGCAGTCAAAGATGCTCAGGTTCGTTATGGACTAAAACCTGATGGTATAGTTGGTCGTAGTACATGGAAAGCTTTTGTAAAACGCACTTCCAAAGAACGCTAATTTTATTCTAGCTATAAAACAATGAAACACTTCGTCTTAACTTGGATCGGTAGCGCCTTAGCGTTATTAATTACCTCTAAAATTGTCTCCGGTATCATTCTCAATAGTTTTGCGTCGGCCTTGGTTGCTGCTGTAGTCATTGGTTTAGTTAATGCTATTATCCGGCCAATTTTACAGATTTTAACATTTCCCATCACCTTAATTAGCTTAGGTTTATTTAGTTTTGTTGTTAATGCCTTAACCCTATGGTTGGCAAGTGCAATTACTCCCGGTTCTGGGTTTCAAATTCAGGGTTTTATTCCCGCTTTGTTAGGTTCAATTGTCCTATCAATTGTCTCTGGAATTATTAACCAAATTGTAAATGTAGTTGATTAAATCTCATAATTGATGTATCAAGTATTTTTTACTCCCCCTTAGAGGGTGTTTGAAAAGTCGATCAGTTTGTAAAAAAGCCCTCTCAGTATAAGCTGTGAATAGATAATAGACAGCACCAAGAGAGCAACATGAGTAAAGCATACCCCAGCAATCTGACCTGTGAACAATATGAATTTCTGA
>JBJTTJ010000219.1:0-17028 GCA_046080125.1 Cuspidothrix sp. | reverse complement strand
TATATGGCCAATATCTTCCCGTACAGTAGCGCGGTATGCTTCCCAATTAGCAATACCCACACCAAAGGTAATCACTACATTGTGAATTTCTGCGTAACTTTGAGCAGCTAAAGCGGCCGCCGCCGTTAATAGTCCAGGTGTGTCACCACAACCAGTCATATAAGTAATTCCCGATGCTTGTAATTCATCTTTCATGGCCAAAAGTTGTTCTACAGCGCTGGTACGTTTGATAGCATCAACTAATACACCTTGCCAACCTGCTTGGATGAATTGTTTAGCCACATTGGGGATAAAATTATTAGGAAGGTTAGGTAATGCCAGGAAATAGCCATCTACAGCGTCTCCAGTGGCTTGAATTAGGTCTTGAATACTGTGATTGCTTAAAGTACCAAAGGGTTCTAAATGACCCACTGTACCCTGTTTTTGGTAGGTGGTGATGCAAGTGTCGGCATTTAAGCCTTGTGTAGAGTATGCATAGCCCTTTTGATCTACTACAGCGACGAGGGTCATTTCCCGTTTGCTGGAGAGGAGTTTAGCTGCTGCTTGACCGAGTCCACCAAAACCGAGAATTCCGACGCGGAGGGGTTGTGTATTCATAGTGTTTTTTCAGTTGTATGGTTAATGGTTAATTATGCTTTATTTTTTTGGGTTCTCAAGCAAAAAAGCCATAGCGGTTTTCACTTGAGTGAGATACGATCAAATGTACTATAAAAAGAAAATGAGTAATCTTTAGTGTCAGAAATGAAAGCATATTCTCTAGATTTATGAAAAAAAATTATCGAAACCTACGAACAAGAACAGATATGGCAACGCAAATTATCAAAGCGGTTTCGAGTAGCTCTAAGTTTTATATATAAACTAACTTTTGAGCCAAATTCAATAAATTTCTTACAAACAAGGGCGGAGAAACCCCGCCCCGAAAGTCAATTTTGCTTTCAACACAAGAATTAACTTGAAAGCCTCACCACAAGTATCTTACTTCTTAGCTTCAGCAATGGGAACCCACTCAGTGTGGAAAGTTCCTTCTTTGTCAGTCCGTTTGTAAGTGTGAGCGCCGAAATAGTCCCGTTGTGCTTGGGTTAAGTTTTGAGGTAAACGTTCCCGACGGTAGCTATCAAAGTAATCTAGAGAAGCACTGAAAGCTGGAACAGGAATACCCAACTTAGCCGCAGTCACAATTACTTCCCGCCAAGCAGCTTGTCTATCAAGAATTGTTTGCTTAAATTCAGGCGCTAACAACAAATTAGGTAAAGTGGGATTTTCGTCAAAAGCCTTCTTAATTTTATTCAAGAAACCAGCACGAATAATACAACCACCCTTCCAAATTCGAGCCATTTCGCCCAAATTCAATTCCCAATTGTAAGTTTTAGAAGCTGTAGATAACAGCGCCATGCCTTGAGCATAGGAACAGATCTTGGAACAATAAAGAGCATCACGCACCATGTTCACAAAAGCCGCAATATCTCCACCATACTTAGCATTAGGTCCAGTAATTTCCTTAGAGGCAGCAATCCGTTCATCTCTAATCGAAGACAAAATCCGGGAATTTACCGCCGCAGTGATTGTAGGAATAGCTACACCCAATTCCAAAGCAGTTTGTACAGTCCAACGACCAGTACCCTTTTGACCCGCAGCATCAACAATTAAATCAACGAGGGGAATCTTGGTTTCTGGGTCAACATAGGGGAAAATATTGGCTGTAATCTCAATCAAAAATGAATTGAGTTCGTCAGTTGTATTCCATTGGGTAAACACTTCATGGAGTTGTGCTGCATTTAAACCAGCCACATTTTTCAGTAAATCGTAGGCTTCTGCAATTAACTGCATATCACCGTACTCAATACCATTGTGAACCATTTTCACATAGTGACCAGAACCACCAGGACCAATATAGGTTACACAAGGACCATCATCAACTTGAGCCGCGATTTTATTGAAAATGGGGGATAGATACTCATAGGAGCTTTTTGTCCCACCAGGCATGAGAGAAGGACCATTTAAAGCTCCTTCTTCACCACCACTCACACCCATACCGATATAGCGTAAACCGGTGGGTTCTAACTCTTGAGTGCGTCTTTCTGTATCTTCAAACCAGGAGTTACCACCGTCAATAATGATATCTCCCTCTTGTAGTAAAGGTTTAAGCTGTTGAATTACAGCATCAACAGGCTTACCGGCTTGTACCATTACTAAAATTTTCCGAGGACGTTCCAATGAGGCGACAAATTGTTCTAAGCTGAAAGCAGCCTTAACGTTCCGTCCTTGAGCGCGGTAGGCCATGAAGGCATCAGTTTTTTCACGAGAGCGGTTGTAAACTGCAATTGGGAAGCCATTGCGCTCAACATTCAGAGCGATATTTTCGCCCATAACAGCTAATCCAATCACACCAAAGCTTTGTAGTGTCATAGTTTGTGTTCAAATCTCTTGTTTGGGTTTGGCTCTTTCTCTTGCAGATCCTTTCTCTTTAAGGGTAGTCCGAGATTTTCGCTTCACTCCTAAAGAAGATATTAAGAGTTTTTGTAGAATTTAAGAAATCATCACCCAGCATCAATCATTAATTTTAAGTTGTATCGAAGTCAACAATTTAGTGACAAAATTTTGGAAAATTAAAATACATAGCAGAAGGGGGCAGGGGGAGGAAGGGAAATATAAGTAATCAAACAAAACTAATTACACAATTGATTTTTTCGTTCCCTTTTGCCTCTTGCCTTTATTTCAATAGTAAAAAGGATAAAAAATGTTGACTTATCTCCTAGCGTTAGTAGTTACTTTTGGCAGTCTAGCCATTTATCTAGCAGCGTTCTTTTTTCCAGAAATTCATCGCCAGCAAGATTTTATCTGGAGCGGAGTGGGGCTATTCTACGCCTTGGTATTATGGATTTTTGCACCCCGAATTACTGGGGGGTTATTGTTGGGTCATATAGCCAGTGTGTCCATGCTGGTGTGGTTTATCGCCCAAACACTCTTACTGCGGAGACAGTTGACTCCAGAAATACAACAAACCCCCGTCCCCAGTCCCGAATTAGTCAAAGCTAGTCTGCAAACACAAATATCGAAGTTTTCTGTTTCCGAGAAACTAAGACAGCTATCAGGATTTTTTGGTAGTTTGTTGACTGGTGCAAGAGCAAAGGTACAGCAAACCGTCAGCAAAAAGCCAATTACCACAACACCCACACCAGAACCAGTGGACAAAACTGAACCAACTCCAACCGTTTCTCAAGTCACCATTGCGGAAACCACAGAAACACCATCCACCTCAGAACTGATTAATCAACCAGAACAAACGGCAACGGTTTTAGAAGTTAGCGTTCCTGAATCATCGCCCCAGGAACCCACAGAACCAGTCATACCTAACAAGATAGAAAATGTAGTGGAAATGACTGAAACTATTGTCGAGGTGACGGAAACGGAGGTATTTGTTGCCGTGGAAACAACTATCGCAACCACCAGTACTGCCCCGGAAGCAGCCCCAAGTCCACCTACATCCAACTGAGGAAGTAAAACTAGAGGGGGTTTGAGTTTAGTGGATTAAAAACTTAGCTGCTGTTTGTACGTCCTTGTCACCTCTACCAGAACAGTTAATCACAATGCGGGGACTGCCGGTAAGTTGAGGACACAAGGTTTCTAGATAGGCGATCGCATGAGATGTTTCCAAAGCAGGTATAATTCCCTCTAGTCTGGATAGGCGTTGAAATGCCTCTAAGGCTTCGGCATCTGTCACACTGTAATACTCTGCCCTACCAGTATCCTTCATATAGCTGTGTTCTGGTCCGACACCGGGATAATCTAAACCTGCACTAATTGAATGGGGTTCAATTACTTGTCCATCCTTATCCTGCAATAAATAACTCATTGCCCCATGCAATACACCCACTGATCCTTTTGTGAGAGTTGCCGCGTGTTTGCCAGTGTCTACTCCTTCACCAGCAGCCTCTATTCCAATTAACCGTATAGATGGTTCTTTAACAAACTCATAAAATAATCCCATAGCATTAGAACCCCCACCCACACAGGCCATGAGGATATCAGGTAAACCCCCCCATTTTTCCATAGCTTGGGCGCGGGTTTCTTGGCCAATCACCCTATGAAAATCACGTACCATCATTGGGTAAGGATGGGGACCGGCCACAGAACCCAGGATGTAATGGGTAGTTTCTACGTTTGTCACCCAGTCGCGGATGGCTTCAGAAGTGGCATCTTTGAGTGTACCCGTACCAGCAGCCACGGGACGAACTTCTGCCCCCATCAGCCGCATTCTGAAGACGTTTAAAGATTGGCGTTCCATGTCATGAACACCCATGTAAATAATACACTGTAAACCAAATCGGGCGCAAACGGTGGCCGTAGCTACACCATGTTGTCCTGCACCAGTTTCCGCAATGATACGCTGTTTACCCATGCGCTTGGCTAATAATACTTGGCCCAGAGCATTATTAATTTTATGTGCACCTGTATGATTTAAGTCTTCTCGCTTTAAGTAAATTTGCGCTCCTGTACCATCGGGGCGGGCATAATGGGCGGTGAGTCTTTCAGCAAAGTATAAAGGTGTGGCGCGTCCTACGTAATCTCGCAGTAAACCCTGTAATTCTGCTTGAAAACTAGGATCATGACGGTATTGCTGATAAGCTGTCTCTAATTCAGCTAATGCCGGCATTAGGGTTTCAGGAACATATTTACCACCAAAGCGGCCAAAACGCCCCAAGCTATCGGGAACTGAAGCAGGGGGTGGAAATTTAGAAGAAAGAGGTGTAGTTGTCACGGATAGGATAAAATTTAGATCACAAAGTTAATTTTATAGCAGAAAGCAAGAGAGCTTGTCCTAAACTTGATAAGTGGTGCCCCATCCTGCGGCTAACACGCCCCATATATTTTTTGTATTCTTTATCTATGCCTCTGTAGTTCGCCTAACTGAAACCTGAACCACTACTTTACTTGGTGAAAACCTGGTTGAGCAAGTTTTGACGATGAATATAGAATCCCCGTGTCTTTAGACCGGGGAGTGTCAACTATTTTAAGCTTCAATCACCACCCGCAAATTACCCCGTTTTTTAGCCACTCGACAGGAAGTGGTGCTACCAACACGCTCAAATTCTAAATCTAAAATGGTTGCACCTACCCGCAAACTGTGTAAAGATAATTGGTTAATTGATTCTGGTAAAGTAGGGTCAACAATTCGCAAACAATTATTTTGTGCATCGGGGATTAAATTCACCATCATTTGTAATAATTGAAAGATGCTGCCTGTTGCCCAAGCTTGGGGACTACAAGCAACGGGATACTGGACAGGTGGATTATCACCATGACTTTGATAGCCACAAAATAGTTCTGGTGGACGTTGATAGGGTTGCTGGGATGTCATGTTAAATAATCCTTGAAATAATTCCAGGGATTGGTCTATTAAACCGAGCGATCGCAATCCCACGGCTATGAGAGAATTATCATGAGGCCACACTGAACCGGTATGATAACCCATGGGATTATAGGCAGGTGATAAACTGCTTAAAGTGCGAATTCCCCAACCATTAAACATATCAGGCGCTCGTAATCTTTCGGCCACACTATAGGCTTTAACTGAGGTAAATATCCCCAAATTTAAACACTGCCCAGGATTAGAGGTGATACTATCCACTGGTTTACCATCTCCATCTAAGGCTAAAGCACAAAAATCTTCCTCTTCTAACCAAAAATCCTGATTGAATTTTGCCCGCAGTTGTCTAGCTTGGGTTTGCCAAAGTTCGGCTAAATCTGGGAGTTGTTTAATTCTGGCAATTTCTCCTAAACGATTTTTAGCTGCATAAACATAAGCTTGCACTTCACACAAAGAAATTTCACCGGTAGCTAATTCTCCTTTGCGGTTAACAATACAATTACCAGAATCTTTCCACCCTTGATTAACCAGACCACCCTGAGATTGACGACAATAACTAAGATACCCTGTGGATTGAAGTTTTTTATCAATCCAACCCATGGCCGCCAAGGCGTTTGGCCACAGTGCTTCCAAGGTTTCTTGGTCATGGGTCCAACTGTAGTATTCAGCATATAGCATTAACCACAGGGGCGTGGCATCAACTGTCCCATAATAGGGTGTATGGGGAATTTCTTCACATCGTGCCATTTCCCCCAACCGCAATTCGTGTAATATTTTCCCTGGTTCTTCTTCCCGCCAAATATTCTCGGTTTGACCTTGATATTCTGCCAATAATAACAGGGTTTCCTTGGCTATTTGCGGGTTTAACATCAGGGTTTGGGAGGCGGTAATAATGGCATCCCGACCAAATAAGGTGGAAAACCAAGGTACACCAGCAGAAACGGTTCTATATTTGCCAAAGGACTGACGTAGTAAATATATATCTTGCTCCGCCCGCGAAACTAGGCGATTTAGCATACTTTTGTCTGAGCTAATGCGAGTAATATCCTGTAACCAGCTTTGTTCTTCCATTAATTCGGCGGCCTTGGCTTGTGCTAAGGTACTGGCGGCACTGATAGCTGAATTAGGCTGGTTATTTGTCACCATATTCAAACGATAACCCAGCTTTTTAGTTTCATGGGCTGCTAAATCTAGCTGCCAAATTGCTGTAGAGCCCTGCAAACGTTGTGGTGGCAGATGTTGAAACTCAATCTGAGATTCCATGATTGCACCGTCTAAACCCTGATATGCTAGATTGAGGGACTGTTCCTTAGTTTCGGATGTTTCTGCCAGATGTAACATCCTGCCCCGTTTTTGGCGGTGATGACCTCGGACTTCAAATAAATCTACAAAATCAGCATCAAAACTGATACTAATGGTGAAACTGATGTTGGTTGTGTTATAATTTGTTACCTCTATTTCTTCAAATAGTGCGCCGTTGAGAACCATTTCTCGGCGAATTCCTACAGTATCGGCACAAAAAAGATGTTCTAAATCAGGATTGGTGCAGAGAACAGAAAGAGCAAATCCCTTGTCAGCATTGCTACTCAGTAGTATAGGCGATCGCCCTTCAATTTGCAATTCTAAACGACTCAAAAACCTAGTATCACGACAAAACATCCCCATGCTAGGAGTGCTACCATACAAGTAACAGCCAGAAATATTCCCCATAATATCGGTAACGAGGAATAAATCATCATCTTTAACTGTAATCGTTGGTTGGGGTCTTTCACTGACTACACAGGGCCATTCAGAAATCTCTTTGGAGTCTACGGGAGTAAAAGTTCTACCCTGTAGAACAATCTTTTCCAGAGTAGTTAATGTGTCAGATATCATTAGTTTACACTTACCTATGCAGGTATAAATTTGCTTAATTTGATATAGTCAACAGTGGCAAGAAATTAAATCTGCAAAAACTAATTTCTATAAATGTATCTCGTATCAATTAGATGTCAAGGCTGAAAAATAGCTATTTTTTGATAATTTGTTGGTGACTTCTACAGTCTGCTATCCTATTCTTGAATAGAGTCACAATTTAAGACTGATAGCACAGAACAGGGAACCAAGGATGATTTTTAACGCCAACCTACTTACTATAGTGAAAATAATCAATGCTTCTCAAGGATAACAAATATGAATGAAGTTTTTGGAGAATTTATAGAACAATTTCTGCCTCATGGTCATTTTTTAGAGTTAAATTTTAGTTCTTGGGACCGACAAAATCCACAATACTGGCACAATAACCGATTATTTGCTCATTTTATCGCTGATTACGTTGGTAATTTACTCACTATTGATAAAAAAGACCGCATGGAAGAGATTAAGAACACCCTGAGTTATATAGGTAATGAATTGCTAGAAAATGCTATAAAGTTTAATGTAGATAATAAAAATAATCACCTCAGGTTGGGGATTTATTTTTTAGAAGATATAGAACTTAAAGCAGTGATTTATACTGAAAATCTGACTTTGACTGAACAAGTTAAAAAATATCAAGCTTTTATTAACTCATTACTCACTAAGGATACCAATGAATTATATATTCAACAAATTGAGATTACAGCATCCAAAGCAGATAATGAAGCTTCTGGCTTAGGTTTATTAACGCTAGTAAACGATTATGGAGCAAAACTAGGTTGGAGATTTAAGTCAGCGTCTATTGATCCAGAAATGATCGCTGTCACAACAATGGCTCAATTCATTGTATAATCCATGATCATTAACTCAACACATATCCCTAGCTACTTCAAGAAGTCAGGGGTATGAGTGTTTGTCGAACTGACAAATCAAATTATCCCACTCCTTAAACAACAGAAATAATTTATGACTATGCAAGAAGTAACAAGTGATGACTACAACGTTAAATATGATGCTCCATCCACGACAGTTTTTTTTACAGGTGAAATAGCATTAGGTGGACCAAAAGATTATGCACCGATTGTGAATTTACTCAATCAGGTAGCTGATTTCAACACAGAAACTATAACATTAAACCTAAAGGGATTAAAATTTCTCAATAGTTCGGGAATTAGTATGTTATCAAAATTTGTATTAGGAATGCGAAAGAAAAAAGACATTCAACTAATAGTTATGGGGGCAAAAAAAGTCCCATGGCAAAGTAAATCTCTCAAAAATTTAGAACGGTTACTTCCCGGTCTGAAATTAATAGTAGAATAAGCAACACAATAACGGCATCATTAAATTTAGTAATCAGGGAGATATCATGTCAGAAAATATCTGGGAAGAAATCTGGGAAAAATTTTCAAAAACGGATTTTCAGGAATTAATGCAAACCCTGATTAATCAATTTTCTGAAATCAATGTCAAGGAGTTAGTCCAAACTCTGCATAATCAATTATCACAAATGAATACAGATGAATTGATTTTGACAATTTTACTCATCTGTCTTGTAGGAACTGTTGTATTATATGTATTCCTTGCTTATATATTAAGGCCTATTTTCCGTAGGTTTGAAAGTGATATTGCCATTGTCACCTTAAATGTATCGTTTAATCCGACTCTAATTATTTTTGCTATTCTCAGCATTCAAATAACCTTTGAGAAATTAGCTGGAGTGAAGATTCCTCTAGCAATAGAAGATATCTGTAAAACAATTACAATCATCACCATTGGTTTTTGGTCAGCGCAAATATTTGATCAAGTGTTTATATATTATCTAAGGGAATACACCCAAAAAACTGAAGTTATGTGGGATGATGTTTTACTTCCCCTCCTTTCAGCAGTTGTTCCCGCGCTGATATATATTACAACTGCGGTATTTGTGATTAGTTCCTTTGGCGTTGATTTAACAGGAATTTGGGTAGCACTGGGTGGTGCTACTTTTGTATTGGGTTTTGCACTTCAGGATATTTTAGCTAATTTCTTCAGTGGGATTGTTTTATTAATTGATACTCCTTTTCAATTTGGGGATATTTTACTACTGGAAGATGGTTCAATTGGAATGTTACGCCGAATTGGGATTAGGGTAACGCATCTTTATATATTTAGTAATCATTGTGATATTTATATTCCTAATAGTATGTTACAAGGTCAAAAAATCACAAATTTAAGTCGCCCTACTTCCTTATATTACCAATCTATTGTGATCGAGTTACCTTCAGAATGTGACATGGATCAGTCTAAACAATTAATAGGAGAAATTGTCTTAGCTCATCCTGATACACTCGGTTCGATAGATATGAAGTTAGAACTAATAGATGAATACTTTAAGTCCCATGAAAGTGATACACATTTGATCAAGCAACAGGAAGTTGGGAAATCAAGATTACTAGCTGAACAAAATGTGAATTTAAAATTAGAAGAAATTGTCGAATCCTTGGAAGCTTTAGCTGTCACCATGAAATTTGCGGAAAAAGGGGGAATGTCCCAAGAAGAAGTAGAAAATGTCCAGCAAGAATTTCAAGAAGTTTTGCTGATGACTGGGTTTCAAGAAACAGAAAAAAGCAGCAATAACCGACTGGGTATTGATTTTAATGAATATAATGATGATGGACTGATTGAGTTAATTAGGGAGTGGTATCGTCTGTGGATTAAAGATCCTAATTTTTTGAATGAGGATCAATCTTTTATTTCTGATGAATGGGAGCGAAAGATTAATTTATTGCAGCGTAGATTCCAAAAATTAGCTCAAAAAATATCTAATCCTCAAGCTGATGAGACTCGTTTAGATGATTATGTAATGGAGTTAATTGATTGGTTGAAGAACAAGTTAAAAGCACCGCAAAAAAAATGGCAAGAACCATACATTAGAATGATGGGTATGACCCATGATGAATCGGGGTTTTTTATTGAGTTGGAGATTAGATTTTTTGTAGATGAAATGAAGTTAGAAGATGGTAAACGAGGCGATCGCGTTAGAGGTCAGATTTATGAGGAAATCTTCAGCTATTTCAATACCACTTATCTCAATTGGGATGGGATGAAGCAAGCAGAAAATGGCAGTAGTAATGAATGGAAACAAGAGGAAACACCAATATCTCCAGCTAGACCCTCCCATAATCCCAATGGTGAAAAGAAACGAATAATTATTTAGGTATTAGGGACATGATTAACGGCGAAAAAAGCCTAATCTTTTCCGTTTACCACCATTGTCTGAAATTTGTGGAACTCTAACTGGTTCTGGTTCTAATTCTGGTTCTAATTCTGGTTCTAATAATATTTCTTGATTCTGGTTAAATTTGCGTTTGAGAACAACCAAGGTAATATCATCAAATACCTTTTGTTCGCCAATATGTCTCTTAACATCATCAATGATTACTTGCTTGATTTTTTCTGCTGGTTGATGCCAATTTTGGCTAATAACTTGGCACAATTTTTCTAAACCATATTGTTTTTTATCCATACTATAAGCTTCAGGAATGCCATCGGAATATAAGACAATGCCATCATCTTCATTTAAGTCCAGAATGGTATGATCAATAAAATCTGATATCTCTGCCTCTAACCCAATGGGAAATCCTAGATTAATGGTATTAATACGCTCAATTTCGCCTCCTTTCCGCACCACAATAGTTTCCTCATGTTGACCACTAATACTAATTTTACCTTCGGCATAAGTAAGAATGGCTAAGGTTAAATTTTTCTCGGAATTCATGCGTTGCACATTTTTATAAATAGTGCGATTGAGGACATCTAAAAATTTGACTGGATCGAGTTCTTGAATTTCTTTAAGAGTACGAACTGCCGTTTGAGTCATGACCATTAAAATACCGCTTTCTAGTCCATGTCCGGTGACATCACCGATGGCAATAGTCACTAAATTATCTGTACACAAAATGTCATAATAATCCCCTCCTACTTCGTCAGCAGGTTCCATATAACCGGCAATTTCTAAATCTTCAATGGTGCTTAATTCTTCTGAGGTTGGCAAAATCATCCTTTGCATTTGGCGTAACATTTCTAATTCTTTACGCATTCGCAGATTATCTGCTTGTAAAATAGCTTCTGCTTCCTTACGTTTGAGAAGATTGACATAAGCTTGGGAATGGTAGCGAATCCGGGCTATTAATTCCACTTTATCTGGCAGTTTAACGATATAATCATTAGCACCTAAAGCAAAGGCTTTGGCTTTAATTACTGGTTCTTCCTTACTGGAAAGAACGATGAGAGGAACGTCTTTAGTTGGGGAATTTTCTGCCCGTAGAAAACGCACTAGCACTAATCCCTCCATTTCTGGCATGACTAAATCTTGTAAGATAATGGTTGGCTGACAGGATTTGGCAACTTTGAGGGACTGGGTGGGGTTACTACAGTAATGAAAATTAATGTCAGTTTCTGAAGCTAACATTCGACGAACAGCTTCAGCGATCATGGGCTGATCATCTATGAGCAAAACTGTAATTGGATCTTGAACTAAATTTTCATTCATAAATTTGCTAGGAAGATGGTTGCTATTTTTTTAGGAACTCTTATTTAACAATAATTGCAGATTTACGGCTATATTATCTAAAGATAATACTTGAATAGCCGCATTTAATTCTATAGCGGCTTTGGGCATTCCGTAAACTATGCAACTTTCTTTATTTTGGGCGATGGTATGCCAACCTTGCATTTTTAAGGCGTTTAGCCCTTCCGCGCCATCTTTACCCATACCTGTGAGTAAAATGGCTGTTCCTTTTTTTTGCCAATTTTGGGCAAGACTGTGAAAAAAGACATCTATGGAAGGACGATAGGGATAATCAATGGGGTTTTTAGTATAGGCTAGAGTTAAATCTGGTTTTAAATGAAGATGGTCATTGGTGCCGGCGATTAAAACTGTACCTTTTTCCAAGCGATCGCCTGTTTGGGCTAATCTTACAGATAAAGGTGTTTGCTGGTTTAACCAGTCAGCAAAACCGCGAGAAAAACTGCCATCTACGTGCTGGACAACAGCAACAGCAGCATTCAAATTGGCAGGTAATTGTGATAAAATAGTTGCCAGTGCTTTTGGACCGCCTGTAGAAGCACCAATTACTATTAATTGCATGGATTTGAATAGTTTTTGTGACTCTGGTAACTTAGTGTTTTTCCCTTGAGAAGTATGTTTAATTAATCTGGCGATCTTAGCTATTTTCTCTAGTAATTTATCCGTCATATCGGCAAAATTTTCACTATCTATAGTTGGAGTATCTATAACATCTAATGCTCCATAACCCATAGCTGCATAAATTTGAGAGATATTAGCTTTCATATTGGTGGTGACAATTAAAATGGCACAAGGAGAATATTTCATAATTTGTTGGATGGCAGCAACTCCACCTCTGACGGGCATCATCAAATCCATTAGTATTAAATCAGGAATATTCTCTTGATATTTATTAATAGCTTCATCACTACTTTTGGCTGTCCAAATTATCTGATAGTACGGTACAGATTGGATAATCCGTCGTAATGTGTTAATAGCAACAAGATTATCATTAACAATGGCAATTTTCATAAAACTATCAATTTATAAAACATTTTGGCTTTCCTAGATTAGATATAAACAATTAACACCTAATACTTGGTTAAATTCATTATATATCAGGAGATTCAATAAAATCAAAATCAATTCTTATTAAATCTATTATTTTTGATCATGGAATTTTTATGTTATTTTTGATTAAGTTACCATCATCAGGTCAGGAAAGCCAGAATAACTAATTTCCAATTAAATCAACTACTGCATTGATTAATGTATCATCATGAAAACTACTTTTAGTTAAATAATAATCAGCACCAGCTTCTAATCCCTGGAGTCTATCCTCTTCGCGGTCACGATAGGAAATAATAATGATGGGTAAGGAACTCAATCGCGGATTACTTTTGATTTGTTTAACTAATTCAATCCCATTCATTTTTGGCATATCAATATCACTAATTACTAAGTCATAATTATTAGTACGCACCGCATTCCAACCTTCTACACCATTAACAGCCGTATCTACTAGATAACCCCGATTTTCTAGAAGTTTGCGTTCCATTTCTCTTACTGTAATAGAGTCATCAACCACCAGAATTTTGAGCTTTTGATTGATATTGTCTAATTCTGCTTGCATCATTACTTTAGATAGATTTCTAGTTTTGAGAATGGCATCCATAGAACGTACCATATCGGAAACATCAACAATCAAAATGGGTGAACCGTCTCCTAGTAGTGCAGTGGCACTAATATCAGCGACTTTACCTAGACGGGGATCTAGAGGTCGAACAACTAAATCTCGCTCGCCTAAAAATTTATCTACAACTAAACCGTATGAACTGTTTTGATCACTAATAACAACTATGGAAACCGAGTCATCTTGCTGTTTAGATGGGGGTAATTCTAAAATTTGATGGGCTGCTATTAAACCAATATTTTGGTTATTCATCGTGAAATATTGGCGATTTTCTACATTAGTAATTTCGGCTCTATCTAAAGTAACAATTTGGTCAATTCTTGCTAGGGGAATAGCATAGGAATTTTCGGAAATTTCCACTAATAATGTTCTAACTACTGATAATGTTAGGGGCAGTTGAAAATGAAAACTTGCACCCTTTCCTGGCTGGGAATTGGCGCGGACTGTGCCACCTACTTCCTGTACCATACTTTTAGCAATGTCTAAACCGACACCGCGCCCAGAAATTTCTGTCACCTGTTTAGCTGTAGAAAATCCGGGTAAAAAGAGAAATTCCATTAACTCCGCATCAGACAGTTGAGCGGCCATATCTGCTGCTGCTAAATTCTTATTAATTATTTTCTGACGTAATTGTTCACGATTTATACCTTTGCCATCGTCGCTGATAGTAATTGCTAACATTCCACCCCGATGAAAGGCTTCTAAACGAATTAGACCTTCCGGGGGTTTACCAGAACTAATGCGTTCTTCTGGTAGTTCCATACCATGATCTACGGCATTTCTGAGAATATGGGTTAAAGGTGCTTCTAGTTTTTTAAGAATATCTCGGTCAACTGGTGTAGATTTACCAATGATTTCTAATTTAACTTGTTTATTCAATTTCCGTGCCAAATCTCGAATCATGCGGGGGAAACCATGTAAACCATCTTCAAATGGTCTCATGTGGGAATTAATGACCTCCCGATAAAGACGATCTGATAAACTACCAGTGCGGCGGACATATAACTCTAATTCGTTCAGGTGATCGCTTATAAAATCAATACATTCCTGTTTTTGTTGTCGTGCTTGCAATAAATATTCCTTGCCTTCTATCTCATATAAATTCTGATCAAGAGATTCCTGTAACTGTTCTAAATTGCGGGCAATTTCTAACATCCGCGATTTTAACAACATCATGGAATCTGCAAATGGTTGTAACCAATTCGCCTCAATTAATGATTCTCCTGCTAAACCCATAATTCGATTCAAATTATCCGCACTTACTCGCACGACTCGATCCTGACCCTTAGTGGAATTGATATTTTCTCCTTCACTCGTGGCAATTGGTGATGGGGAGTTGGCAACTAGGGACTGATGATTAGCAATTGGCGAATGATCAACTATTTGTACATCCTTTTCAGGATTAGGAGTGGTATTTGTCTTCGGCTTTTTACTACCTGGGGCTAAAATTGCCGCTACATCATCACGAACATTGATAAAATCCCCTTGATGCTGTCCTAACCAAATTGGTAATTCTGCATCATTTAACTGACTAATATTTTGCAATAAATCTACACCTTGTAACAAGATATCCACATCATCAGGAGTTAAAGAAATGGTTTTATTTTGAGCAGCGACAAAGGAATCTTCCATGACGTGGGCTAATTGTACTACCTGATCTAATTCCACAATTCTGGCTGCACCTTTAATAGAATGAGCCGCACGCATTAAAGCTTCTAATTCCTGGGCTGATTGGGGGTTGTTTTCTATGATTAATAATCCATTATTTAAGATGTTAACCTGTGCTTCAGCTTCCAACCGGAATAAATCCATCATTGAACTACCGTCACCACTCATTACTGGCAGTTTTGTCTTGGGTGGCACAGGGTCGGGGATAACTGGAGATGTTGGAACAATAGAGTGAGATTCAGAGTCTGTTAT
Organism: Cuspidothrix sp.; assembly: GCA_046080125.1. Taxonomy (GTDB): domain Bacteria; phylum Cyanobacteriota; class Cyanobacteriia; order Cyanobacteriales; family Nostocaceae; genus Cuspidothrix. The sequence goes on along the minus strand of JBJTTJ010000219.1, from coordinate 1,605 downwards.
GGGAGAAATTTGCTCATTATTGGCTATTTTGTCTTCTTTTTTGTCGCTGATAAATGTTGTATTATATATTATTTCTTCCTGCTGTATTGCCTGTGTTTTTTCAAGATTCAAGAGTAATTTTTCGGGTAAATCTCCTGTTACTAAATAAGCGATTGCTTGTTGAGTATTATTCCAATCTTCAAGATGATTTTTCATCCATACATCTAAATTATCCTCAGCCGCCAGACTCATACTCAAAAGTAAATCACTAGCATGAATTAAGACATCAATGTGTTCTACTTTTAAAGTAATAGTTTGTTTTTGAACAGCAATTAAGCAATTTTTTATCAATTGTACTAAATTATAAGCCGCTTCCATTTCCATCATGTAAGCAGTTCCATAAAGGGAATGAGTCGCTTGTATGGATTGCTCAATTTCATCCTGGGAAAGTGGTTGACTCTTTAATATAGGTAAACATTGTTTAAGAGTAGCAATCTTAGTTTGTACTTGCTCTACAAATAAGTCGAAAAGAGTGTAGTTACTCATAATAGATGATAGATGATAGATGATAGATGATAGATGACGGTTGACAGATCAAAAATAAGCCATAAGACAGTAATTACAAAATTTTCTGATTCAGGGCATAAAATAATAAATCAGAATCAAGATAATTGATTTTCTGTCCTTTCCAATAAACAATACCTTTGGTATAACCTTCTTCAGATTTGGTAATTACTACTGGTGCTTCTTGTAATTCATTCAGATGAAAGCGGAAGATGCCATGGACTTCATCTACAGGAAATACCCATTTATCTTCTCCTTGTCCAGTGACAATCATGCGTTGGACATTAGTTGGTTTAACTGTGGATTTATTGTCTTGATTTGATTTTGATTTAATCATCTCCTGAGTAATCTGGATATGTAGAATAGAGTGCAAAGAGGCACAAATTAATGTTTCCCCGCGAATATTTACCAAACCTAAGAATAATTCATTACTGCGATGGGGTACAGGTTGAATAATGCAAGGATATGTTACTTCTTGTAACATTCGTACTGGCAAACCCAATTTCTCATTTCCTAGTTGAAAGATGATGATGGAAATAGAGTCAAGGGTGCGAATAATTGCCTCATTACTGTCATAGACATCAGGATTAGTGGATGTTTCTTCAATAATGTTCATCCAGTTTTCCAGATAGTCTGCTGGTGCCTCTCTTTCTAAGAGACTATCACCAACCGCTGCATAAACTGGACATTCATAGCAATGAATGACAGTTTTTAATTCGCCACAGGTGCGATCGCCCATTACACCGATTTTATTCCAGCAATCATTGAAAATCGGTCGTTCAGGATTGACATCCTCTAATAGCTGATTATCGCTGTTATAATCATCTCCAATATCATCATTATCTCTCATTAGCATAACCTTTTTATTTTTTATTCAATTAATTTCTCACGTGAAAACGGGAAATTTCCGACCGCAAAGACTGTGCTGCCTCCTCTAATTGTTCCAACGCGCCATTAGTTTCCCGCAAAGCATCAACAGTTTGTTGGGAAGTATCCGTTAATTGTTCCATAGCCTGACTAATTTGAATTGCCCCTTGAGATTGTTGTTCCATACTTTCACTC
>JBJTTJ010000218.1:0-7874 GCA_046080125.1 Cuspidothrix sp. | reverse complement strand
CCCGCGCACTGCTCCACCACCGCCTTGTACGCCTCGACCGTCGCCAGGCTGTCCTGGCGGCCCTTGTCGAGCACCGACAGCGCCTGGCCGACCTGCAGCGCGTCGTCGCCGACGAGCAGGGCCTGCGGCGACGGACACGAGAACGCAATTTACGAGATTTACCTATATATATTATCCGATCGCTCCCATCGCGCATTAAATACACCCCCGGTTCCGGTGGAATTTCCTCTAAGCGATTTTCTAAACATTCAGGGTTTTTATATAGTGGTAACATTTTCTCAATATAGTCCCAGTCAAAGATAAGTAATCTTACAAATGATGATCACAAAATCCTCTAACTATAATATCATACTTACCTAAGTTCCATCGCCAGGACTTTTCTGGGTTACTTCCAGTCGAGATTCATTTTTAACTAGTGTCAGTTGAGAAAGTGTCACGTTCTACATTACTCATTTAGTGTTAAAAGAGATATCCTGAGCAAATGCAAGGAGTGATACCACTTCACATTATATTTGTTACAAAGTACCTCGCTGTGCTTATACACCCTATTACCTAAGTTGCGAGTTTCAACTGTTTCAATAATAGTGAATTGGTACCAAATTATACGGGGATGCGCTTGAGTTGGAAAACTCAGGCGTTTTTACTAAGTAGGGGAATCTGTGAGTATTTAACATCACCATCCAAAACTTTTAAAACAACCTATGATGTTATTTTATGCAAATCCTACAAATTTTTAAGCGCAAAGAGCTAAAATTTCCCCAACCACTTGGGGGTTAACATCTTTATTTTCTCCCAAAGCTATCATCCCATGGTTTTCTAAATTGTGAATCACTGCGGGAATAGTTTCTAATCCCACACCATAGTCAGATAGATGAGTACAAACACCAATTGATTCAAAGAAATCACGAGTTTTAGTAATAGCTGCATCTACCCGTTCTGCTTCTGAACCACTAACAATATCCCACACTCTATCTGCATATTGTAGAAGTTTTTGCCATTTGCGATCGCATCTAATTTTCTTTCTGCCCCAATATTGGCAATTTGGCCTTTACCAAACAGGATTTTAACGGGATTGTAAAAAACAAAGTTTTCCATGATTAGTCACACAAGGTAATTAGATTTCACCTTGAGTATTGTAATCATTTTCTTGATTTATATGCGTAGCAGTTGCTCCTAAGCAGATTTATTAAATTCACCATTCCGCCAACTGTCGGCAATATCTTTAATAAAACTAGCTAAAGGAATTGCCACTAACAAACCCAAAACACCTCCTAATTTTGCCCCAATTAATAAAGAAATTACCACCCATACAGGATTTAAACCTGTTAAATTTCCTAAAATCCTTGGGGCAACAATGTTAGAATTAATTTGGTCAATAGCTACACCTATAATTGCCACTTCTATTCCTAAACCAAAATCTTTGAGAGCTACTAATAAACTAACAATGGCAATTCCAATACCTGTCCCAAAGGGAAACAGGGAAAAGAACCCTATTCCTAAGCCAAAAAGTAATGATAAAGGTACTCGTAAGGCTAAAAATGCTAAAGTTATGGCTAAGGCTAAAATAGCTCCTAGTGTAGCTTGACCAATAAAATAGTTATTAAAATCTTCTCTTAGCAATTCTCTAACTTTCCCAGCCGTATTTTTAGGAAACCAAAGATAAATTCCATCCCATAAACCTTCACCATTTAAGACTAAATAAATCGTCAGAACTATGGTAATTAATACATTTAGTAAGTTGCCAATGGTATCTAAGGCAAAACCAAGAATTTTTCCCGTAAAAGATTGCAGTTGACTAGATATTTTTCCTAATATTTCACTAGCTAATCCACTTAAATTTATTGGTAGTTGCTGAGTAGATGCCCAATTTTGTAAGGCTTCTATTTGTTGAGTTCCTGATTCAATCCAATAAGGTAAAAGATTGGCTAATTCATTCAACTGTTCTAAAATTAAAGGCACTAAAACGACAACAATAGCACCTAAAATGATTACAGATAATAGTAATACTACCAGAATAGCTAAATTGCGAGTCACACCGCGTTTTTGTAAAATCTGAATAGGATAATCCAAAATAAAAGCCAAAAGAATAGCGACAGAAATAACACTAACTAAAGGTTGAAAATAGTTAATTAATTGAATTAATAACCAACCATTGAGAATAATAATTGGAAAGGCTAATCCTACATTTAACCATTTGGGTAAGTTTGGTAGATACTTGACTGGTAGCATGGGATGTACAATTTAATTGGATAAAATCTCTGGTCATATTTGGAGGATATTTGAAAAGTAGTCTATGGGGTGTTGCATAAATGCGGGATGTTTTTTGTGTGTAGAGACGTTTTAGGGAACGTCTCTACAAGGGGTTTGAATATATGCAATATTATTTTCATCCCCAAAATCAGCAACACCGTCTATGGTAATAAGTAGTTGTGCAAAATAAATTTCATAGTTAGAACAGGGAACAGGTGAGGTTTACAGAGATTTTTTCTTCGGTAACTATGTGCAATTAATTTTGCTTGGGTACTTAATTTTTCTGGGTTCTTCTTCCTTGTCTGCCTTGTTTTTCCCTATTATAAATCTCAATGTCAAAAACCTACCCCTGTGAGAGGGTTTCCCCACCTTCGATTGTACTTCATTCAACCGATAAGCGCTATAATAGATTAACAATAATTAAGATGGAAACCGGACAAGGAGATTATGTCTACCACTGCTGATGAAGTATGGAAACTACTTGCAGAACTGATTCAAGCACAGAAGGAAACAGACCGCAAGTTTCAACAAACAGAACGTTTATTACGTGAACAATCCCAAGAAACAGAACGTCTGTTACGCGAACAATCCCAAGAAACAGACCGCAAGTTTCAAGAAACAGAACGTTTATTACGCGAACAATCCCAAGAAACAGAACGTCTGTTACGTGAACAATCCCAAGAAACAGAACGTCTGTTACGTGAACAATCCCAAGAAACAGACCGCAGGTTTCAAAAAACAGAACGTTTATTAAATCAAGAATCCCAAAAACTCAATAAACAACTAGGTAACTTGGGTAACAGATTAGGGGAATTTGTCGAATCACAAGTACGTCCGGCCGCAGTCAGATTATTTCAGGAAAGAGGTATAGCTGTTAAGGAAATAGCTAATAATGTTTCTGTTAAACGGGGAAATGAAGGATTAGAAATTGATTTGTTAGTAGTTGATGGTTCAGAAGCTATAGCAATTGAAGCGAAAAGTAAATTATCACAAGATGATGTAGATGAACATTTACAAAGATTAGCTAAATTTAAAAGACTATTACCAAGATATGAGAACTTCCAAATATTGGGCGCGGTAGCAGCAATGGTAATCACTGATGAGGTGGCTAGTTATGCTAATAATAAGGGATTATTTATTATTGCTCAATCGGGAGATAATTTAGTTATTCTCAATGATAGTAAATTTCAACCCCGTGTGTGGTAGGTATAGAAGTCAGTAGGGGTTTAGTTAGATGAAATATGGTGCATTACTATATTATATAGTTATGATGTAGCGATCGCTATTCTACATTCAAAGTCTTTACCTCAAGTACAGATATTATAAGCTGTTGTGTATTTAATTTGTATAAGTCTGGCGGGCAAGATGCCCACCCCACAAGATTTAACTATTTTGGGATTATACAATCTAGGTGCGTAACAGCTTATAAGCAATCACAATCAATAAAACTAGGGCTAAAAAACGAGTCTCATTAACTTTACACAAAACAAAATTAGTAACTAAGAAAAAGTCATTTCCTGAGTTAGCGTTAAAGTCTGTAATCCTATCTAGTTTACCCAAAACCGAATCTGTCAAAGTTCTGTAATTGAATTTGTCACTACCCACACCTCCGGTTAGGGTGTCCACATCTGCACCACCAATTAAAACATCATTTCCCTCACCACCATTGAGAGTATCATTTCCCGCACCACCTGTAAGAACGTTATCACCAGTGTTACCTGTAATGCTATTATTGAGGTTATTACCTGTACCATTAATAGCAGTTGTTCCCTGTAACGTCAGGTTTTCTACATTGGCGCTAAGGGTGTAAGTTACAGTGCTGAATACGCTATCAGTTCCTGCATTCAGGTTTTCTGTAATGCTATCTGCTATGTTGTCCACATAGTAGGTATCATTACCAGCACCACCGATGAGAGTATCAGCACCCGCACCACCTGTGAGAACGTTATTAGCATTGTTACCTGTAATGCTGTTATCGAGGTCATTACCAGTACCATTAATAGCACCTGTTCCCTGTAACGTCAGGTTTTCTACATTGGCACTAAGGGTATAAGTCACAGTGCTGAATACGCTATCAGTCCCTTGATTTGAGTTTTCTGTAATGCTATCTGCTGTGTTGTCCACATAGTAAGTATCATTACCAAGTCCACCAATGAGAGTATCAGCACCCGTACCACCTGTGAGAACGTTATTACCAGTACCGTTAATATTGGTTGTTCCAGTTAAAGTTAGGTTTTCTAAGTGGTTTTTTAATGTCCAAGTGATAGAAGATTCAACTGTATCTATTCCACCATTTAAACCTTCAGCAATTATTTTAAAACATCCTCTTAGACGCTTTCTAAACTTTTGATAAAATCTAACATTATTTTCTGGGGTAAAGGTGCTAAAGGTCTGATTTCTCCCGCTTTTTTAGAATAACACTCACCTTTTTGAATATCTTCTGCTGTTAACAAATCTAAATCCCAACCTTCAGCGAGAATGAGTTGATGTACTGGTACTAATAATGGAGCTTGAAAAGCATAACGAATAGCTGTTTCATCGTGGTAAATACCAAATTTACTAAAATTAGTTAATTCATAACCAATTTCTTCTTTTACTTCTCGCTGTACTGCTATTTCTGGGCTTTCTCCTGGTTCGATATGTCCACCAAATAAAGCCCAACAGCCGGGGGCGATAATATTAGGAATATTATCGCGTAATTGCATCAAAAATTTATGATCTTGATAGAGAATTGCAACGGCTACATCAACTATTTGATTATGCATAATTTGGTTTTTTAGTACATCGAAAATCAATCTTAAAAAACTGTGGAAGGCTTAATATACTTGTGGAAAAAACTACACATATTGGATATTAAGCTGTTATGCCTTTAACTTGAATAATTAGTACAAGCAAGATGCTTGTGTTACGGTAACTTCAGGTTTTTTGATTATACAGTTTAGCTGCACATCAGCTGATCACAAAAATTGCCTCTTTACCCACCACAAGATCCCGGATTTCTCAAAGAAGTCCGGGATCTGAATAACCCTGTTCCTTCTTTCAAACTGGTAATTTAGCATAACAAGTACGGTAGAACCCATAGTTTACTTTTCTTCTAAATAAATTTCTCCGTATTCTTGTCCAGCTAAAGGAATACTTTGATATTGAACATTGCCTTTGAATACTACTTGTTCTCCAATTTGAAAGTTACCTTGATTTGTAATCACCCAGATTTTTCCAGTAGAGTCGTTAATTTGATAGGCTTTTTGGTTAGTTAAAGGAGCAGTTTTTTCTATTTTACCTTGAATGTAGATTGTAGAATCTTTATTTTGTGGGGTGATTTTTTGAATCGGTGTCACATTAGTACCAATAGTCAAGTTTTGTAGATTGATACCAGATTTTCCTTCCCCTCCACAAGCATAGAGTCCAGTTATGAGGATATAAGATAATCCTACCGTAAAAATTTTTCTTTGCTGCATAAAAGCTATGCACATAATTTTTAGACATCCCCATAATATATAAGAATTCAGGCGAGGCGATAATATGAAGGATTCCTGTAGTCCAATACCTACGGTTTCCCGAATTGTTACCATAATATTAAAGCTCTCCAGTTTAATCAACCAGAGAGCTAAAATTTTGTAGTTTACCGCAACGCCGTTTTACCTAAGTTTATGACCTGGGTAAACCAGGTGGGAACAGAGGTTTCTCATTTAAAGTTTCCGAGTACAAGCTCGGTATACTGCCATGAGAATTATTTAGCTCCCTTGTTGTTAAAGACATAGATCAAAAAACTTGATGGCAGTCACCAGTCGTCGTAGTACAACTAACTCATTATAGCCTTGAAAAATAATTGTGTATAGTTATTTGGGAAAATTTTCGCAAATTTTTTCTGGGGGGTACCAGATAGATTCAACTTGATGTATAATGTTCTCTAGCTGTTTGCGGTTATCTTGCCCTAATAGAATGGTGATATGTCCTAGTTTCCTTCCTGGACGGGATTCTGTTTTGCCATACCAGTGAACAGTAGCTTGGGGAATATTTCCTAGTTGTTGACGTTGTTTTTGATAGTCGCTTTGGCTGGTTTCATATCCTAACAGATTGACCATTACAGTGGTATGGCAATTTAGGGTGGTATTGGTTAATGGTAAACCACATACGGCTCGCAGATGTTGTTCAAATTGAGAAGTTGCACAAGCATCAATGGTAAAATGTCCAGAGTTGTGGGTGCGTGGGGCTATTTCATTGACTAGGATTGTACCATCAGCTTTGAGAAATAGTTCAATGCCTAAGATGCCTACATATTGGAGACTATTTAATAGTTTATGGGCGATCGCTTCAATTTCTAAACTTTGTTCTTGACTAATTTCCGCCGGACCAATTACCCATCTACAAACCTGATTTTCTTGACAAGTCTCCACCGTTGGATAGGTGACAATTTCCCCATTGACAGACCGTGCAGCAATGACAGCTAGTTCTCTTTCAAAAGGTACAAACTCTTCTACTAAAAACTCAGTCCGACTTTGATTAATTATTTTCCATAGAGTCTCAATATCTCGAATAATAAAAGTTCCTTGACCATCATATCCATGTCTCCGCGCCTTGAGAACCACGGGAAACCCAAAATTAGCCACTTGTAATTCTATCTCTTTTCCTGTGGATAATGCCAAAAAATCAGGAACTGGTAAACCTAGTTCTTTAAGGTAACACCTTTGTTCATATTTATCTAAAACAGGCGCTAAAGCTGACAATTGAGGACGGAAGCAAACACCTTCTTTCTCTAGTAGTGATAAAGCAGCAAGGTTAACAAACTCGTTCTCAAATGTGATAATATCGCACTTTCGCGCTAAAACTTCCGTGGCGGCAGCATCATTAATTGGGGCAAAAATGCTATCTTGGGCAATAGATACAGCAGGATCATTTTGACTAGGAGTTTGGATAATTAATTTAACTCCCAGCTTATTTGCTGCATCAGCCATCATCCACGCCAGTTGTCCGCCACCAATTATACCAAGTTTTATTAACATCCCAGGGACTCACGAGTTGCTACACCAGTTTGGGGATTAACACCACTGGCTTTTTGACATAGTTCTTTAACCTGTGCTTTATCGAGAATAGCGTCTGTAAAATCCGCACCTGTGATGTTAACATCTGTGAAAATAGTACGGAACAAAATCGCTTCTACTAAAACCGCATCAGTTAGATTAGCGCCTGTTAATTTTACCTCATTCATCATCGCATTGGTTAAATCTGCTCCATGTAAGTTTGCTTTGGTCATAACTGAAGCACTTAAAACTGCTCCGCGTAAGTCAGCATTGCTAAAGTTAACCAATTCTAAATTAGCATTAGAAAATTCTGCTGCTTGTAAACTTTGTCCGGAAAAGTCTTCTCTTGTTAATTCTGCATTGCTATAGGACAAAGGATGAGTCCAATCCGCTAATGCTGGATGCGCTACACACCAAAGCATAATTCCTAAAATCCATCCTAAGCTTTTTTGCCAAGACATATTTTTCATCTAAACCTCCAGGAGACCCCCACCAAAACTGTACTCAGTTTGGTGATGGGAGGAATGGAGGGTTAATTGTGAAACGTCCCTTGAGTAATTTTGTGCGCCAGCACAAACAATGAAAGGGACAGTTGAGCAATTA
>JBJTTJ010000217.1:0-14208 GCA_046080125.1 Cuspidothrix sp. | reverse complement strand
ATTAATTAATTTTTCCCCCCGGCAACTCAACCTTAAACCTAAGCTTATCGCGGCTTTTACAAATATTGACCAATCTCAAATATTCAGCAGCACTGAAAATAATGATAATCATGGTGCAATATTTACTACTAATGATTTTACGCCTAATATATATAGGTAAATCTCGTAAATTGCGTTCTCGTGTCCGTTCCTATTTCCGCGACTCCACCAACAAGACGGAACGTATCAACACGATGGTTAAGTTGGTGACAGAAATTGAATTTATCGTCACTGATACAGAAGCAGAAGCACTAGCACTAGAAGCAAATTTAATTAAACAGCATCAACCATATTTTAACGTTTTACTCAAGGACGATAAAAAATATCCCTATGTTTGTATCACCTGGTCTGATGCATATCCGCGTATTTTTATTACTCGTAAGCGTCAACTAGGAAAACCAAAAGATAAATACTACGGTCCTTATACCGATTCTAGTTTACTGAGGGAAATATTACACATTTGTAACCGAATTTTTCCCGTTAGACAAAGACCACAACCTTTATTTAAAGATCGTCCTTGTTTAAATTATAATATTGGGCGATGTCCCGGAGTTTGTCAACAGTTAATTTCTGTAGAGGAATACCATAAAATTATCCAAAAAATAGCTATGGTATTTCAAGGTAGAACTCAGGAATTAATTGATATTTTAACACAACAAATGGAGGCAGCAGCAGCAGAATTAAACTTTGAAACTGCGGCAAAAATTCGAGATCAAATTATCGGTTTAAAATCCTTAACTGCACAACAAAAGGTATCTTTACCTAATGATACTGTATCACGAGATGTCACTGCCTTAGCTGCCGATGATCAACACGCTTATATTCAATTATTTCAAATTCGCGCCGGTCAATTAGTGGGACGTTTAGCTTTTGTAGCTAATTCTCACCCCGAACCAGGAGCAATTTTACAACGAGTTTTAGAGGAACATTACCAAACTGCGGAAAATGTCGAAATTCCCAGCGAGATTTTAGTACAACATGATTTACCAGATAGTGAAATTTTGGCGGATATTTTAACGGAACGGAAAGGGAGAAAAGTAAATATCATCGCACCTTTACGACAAAGTAAGGCGGAATTAGTAGAAATGGTCGAAAAAAATGCCCAATATGAATTACAAAGAATGCAAAAATTGGGTGATAGTAATTTACAAGCAACTCAAGATTTAGCTGCTATTTTGGATTTATCAGATTTACCTCATCGCATTGAAGGTTATGACATTTCTCATATTCAAGGTACTAATGCGGTAGGTTCGCAAGTGGTTTTTATTGATGGTTTACCAGCGAAACAATATTACCGACATTACAAAATTAAAAATCCTGATGTTACTATTGGACATTCCGATGATTTTGCCAGTTTAGCAGAAGTTATTAATAGAAGATTTCGTAAATATATTGAAAACCCTAAATTAGCCAGATTGGGTAATGCTGACTGGCCTGATTTAATTATGATTGATGGTGGTAAAGGTCAATTGTCTGCGGTTGTGGGTATTTTACAAGAAATGAATTTATTCCCAGATTTGCGGGTTGTTAGTTTAGCAAAAAAGCGAGAGGAAATCTTTTTACCAAATTCATCAAAACCTTTGGAAACCAATGCGGAACAACCAGGAGTACAATTATTGCGACGTTTGCGAGATGAAGCACATAGATATGCTGTGAGTTTTCATCGTCAACAAAGAAGTGATAAACTCAAGCGCTCTCGTTTAGATGAAATTCCCGGTTTAGGACAACATCGGCAAAAGTTGCTATTAGCGCATTTTCGTTCCCTTGATTATATTCGTGAAGCTACAACTACCCAATTAGCTGAAGTTCCCGGAATTGGTTCACGGTTAGCGCAAGATATTTATAATTATTTCCATCCTGTCTAAATATATTTTTAAGAGATACGAACCACGGAGGACACGGAGGAAGTAGGGGTAATTCATGACCCCTACTCCTAGATTGAGTCTCAACTTCTGTTATATTATTAACCACAGTTGTAAATACCATAGTGTTACCAGATGAAAGTTAGTTTGTGCATGATTGTTAAAAATGAGGAAACTACTTTGCCAAAGTGTTTGGTAAGTGTTAAGAATTTCGTTGATGAAGTTGTAGTTCTGGATACAGGTTCAATTGATAAAACACCTCAGATAGCTGCACAATTTGGAGCTAAGGTTTATTATTGGACATGGAATAATAATTTTAGTGATGCTAGAAATGAGGCCTTGAAATATGTTACAGGTGATTGGATTTTAGTTTTAGATACTGATGAAACTTTAACTTCAGAAATTATTCCTTTTCTGGAGGTGGTTATTAATAAGGAAGAGTATTTAGTTATTAATTTGGTGCGTCAAGAGATGGGTTCAACACAATCACCGTATTCTCTTGTATCTCGACTATTTCGTAATCATCCAGATATATATTTTGAGCGCCCCTATCATGCTTTAATTGATGATAGTGTGATGGCAATTTTAAAGCAAGAACCACATTGGCAAATCGGTTATTTACCCGGAGTCGCAATTCTCCATTCTGGTTGTCAAAATGCTTCGGCTACGCTCAGCACAAGAGCTATAATTAATGAACAGAATAAATATACTAAAGTTGCAACTGTAATGGCAGAGTTTTTAACACATCATCCCGATGATGTCTATCTTTCCAGTAAATTGGGGGCCTTGTATGTGCAAATGGGTAAAGTTGATGAGGGAATGGAGTTATTAAACCGGGGGTTAAATAAATTAACTCCCTATCATGCTTCGACTACGCTCAGCACAAGGGTTAATCAGGAGAAAAACCTGTTACAGAAATTGAAAATTCCCCAACCACAAAAAGTAGAGGTTGCTTTTGATGAAGATATAAATTATGATATTTTATATGAATTACATTATCATTTAGGAATTGCCTATACTCATCTACAAGATTTACCTCCCGCAATTACCCATTATCAAACTGCTGTAAAATTACCTATTTATCCTCTATTAAAATTAGGTGCATATAATAATTTAGGCAATTTATTGAAAATTGTCGGCGACTTACTAGGGGCAAAAATCGCCTATGAAACGGCAGTAAAAATTGATCCAAATTTCGTTGTTGGGCATTATAATTTAGGGATGGTGTGTACAGCAATGAGGTTATTTAGTGAAGCTATTGATGCCTATAATAACGCCATTAATTTGCATCCTGACTATGCAGAAGCTTATCAAAATTTAGGGGTTGTACTGTTGAAAATTGGTGATGTGGAAAGTAGTTTAGAAGCTTTTGAATATGCTATTTCTCTCCATGAACTTAATAACCCTAAAGAAGCACAAAAACTTTATCAGAGTTTGAAGAAAATGGGTTTGTTATAGTTGGTTAGAGGAAACGATAAACCATCAATAATAAAGCTATTTCAGGAGAATTTGGAAATAGTTAGGAGCAGTATCAAGCTATTTGCTGCACTTAATACTGATGGTAATGAAATGTGGATGAGCACTGAACCCTTGGTGGGGACAATTCATGAATTGTCCCTACATCTTTTTCAGCAGAAGTCTATTGAATGGACAACAACAAGTCAAAGGTGAAAAAAGATTGAACCCTTACTGACTAAATTCGAGAACGGACAAACTTATCTAATCTATCCATTCCCTTTTCAATTGTTGCCATATCCGTAGCATAGGAAAGACGAATATTGTTATCAGCACCAAAAGCGACACCGGGAATAAGTGCAACTTGATGAGATTCTAGGAGAGCGTTGCAAAATTCCAGGGATTTCAAACCGGTTTTGCTGATATCAGGGAAGAGATAGAAAGCACCGTCTGGTTTAGGACAACTTAAACCAGGAATGGCGTTGAGTCTGTCATACATTACCTGACGACGTTTAGCGAAAGCTTGACGCATTTCTTCTACACAGTCTTGGGAACTTTCTAAAGCGGCGATCGCTCCATATTGAGCAAAAGTACACACATTTGAGGTACTATGTCCCTGTATAGTGCTGGCCGCCCTGATAACTTCCACAGGTCCTGCTAAATAACCCAAACGCCAACCGGTCATAGAATAACCTTTAGCAAAACCGTTACTAATTAAGGTGTGGGCAAAAATTTCCTCACCCAAAGAACCAATACTGATATGTTCTGCACCATCATAGAGAATCTTTTCGTATATCTCGTCAGAAACTACAAAAATATCCGCATCAACTATTACCTTTGCTAAGGCCTTAATTTCCTCCAGTGTGTAGACCATCCCTGTGGGGTTAGAAGGGGAGTTCAGGACAAATAACTTAGTTTTTGGGGTAATAGCTTTTTTTAGCTGTTCTGGGGTGATTTTGTAGCCAGTGGAGGCATCTGTTTCCACTATTACCGACTTGCCACCAACTAATGTTACCATTTCGGGATAACTTAGCCAGTAGGGTGAGGGAATAATTACCTCATCACCGGGGTCAATCAATGCCACAATCAAATTATAGAGAGAATGTTTACCACCATTGGTGACAAGGACATTTTCTGCCTTATAATCTAAACCATTATCATGTTTTAGCTTATGAGCGATCGCTTCCCGTAATTTTGGTTCACCAGCGGCCGGACCATACTTGGTTTTCCCCTCATCTAAAGCCTTTCCGGCTGCCGTTTTGATGTGCGCCGGAGTGTCAAAGTCTGGTTCACCCGCGCTAAAATTACAAACATCTATCCCCTCAACTTTCATAGCCTTAGCTTTAGCTGTAATGGCTAAGGTGATGGAGGGTGTTACCTGACTTACTCTTCCTGCCAGCTTCATTCTACTTTAATTTCGCCAATATTCTTTCTTATCTAAGGATATCCCAGAACCTAATCTAGTGAGGTACAGAGTTTTTTAGTTTTAGGGAACTCTTCACTGGGAACAGTAAATAAATTAGGGTGTACCTCATGAGACCGGGAAAGGCTATAATACTTTTCAAACAACCTCTTAGGCACGCTTCACGAAGGTGGTTCACCCTTTAGTATTGTAGGATAAACTAATTGAAAATAGCCTTCTCTATTTCCTGTAAAGCTTGCTCAAAATCGTCATTGATAATTTGCACATCAAATTCATCAGCAGCCGCAATTTCTTCTTTAGCACGGTTGAGACGACGAGAAATAGCTGCTTCTGTATCTTGTCCTCTTTCACGTATCCGCCTTTCCAATTCTGCAAATGAAGGCGGTAAAATAAAAATACTCAGGGCACTAGGGAAAGTATGACGGATTTGTCTTGCTCCTTCCAACTCTATTTCTAGCACCACCAACTTACCCGACTGAATATGGTTGAGCACAGTTTCGCGAGGCGTACCGTAACAATTACCGGCAAATTCTGCCCATTCTAAAAATTCCCCTTGAGTTGCTAATTTTTCAAACTCACTCCGGGTGATAAAATAGTAGTTCTGGCCATTAACTTCTCCCGGACGGGGGGAACGAGTCGTTGCCGATACTGAATAATGTAATTCTGGATATCGCTGGAGAATTGTATTCATTAAAGTACCTTTGCCCACTCCGCTAGGTCCGGTTAGAACAATTAGTTTGCCCAAAGGCGGGCATTCATTTGCATTTGCACCAACATGAATAGGTAAAACTTGCATTAGCCGTGAAAAGAGGGAATTAATTAGTGTAGATTATTCATTAGTTTTGTTTTAGCTGCTAAAACAACTAATCCATTTTGAATTTCGGATTTGAGATTGTCAAATACCTACAGCATTAGCTTTGTAGGTGGCCATCTTCATCCTGGCAACTCAAATTGGTATCAAAACTAAGGAATTTGTAGCTCTAGTGACAGAAAACCAGTCTAATTCAGATGGTAAGGCCGATATGGTGCAAATCTTTGGAATTAATTATCTACAACATGATGATGGTCACGGGAAATGACAAAGCGATTAGCTACGGTTTCCGGCTGAATTGCGGAGAGAATCACGTGACTAGAATCTGTAATAATCACCGCCCTAGTTCGTCGTCCATAAGTAGCATCAACCAGTTGTCCTCTGTCTCTAGCATCGCTAATAATCCGCTTAATTGGAGCGGATTCTGGACTAACAATGGCAACGACTCTGTTGGCAGAGACTATATTACCAAACCCGATATTGATAAGTTGAATATTATCCATAAGAAAATTTTCAGCTAAAGGAGAAATGAATTGCTTGTGGTAAACTTATTTCTATGTTATCCCCAAAGAATCGGAGTTACAACGATTTAGGTCACGTTAGCTGGAGTTTTTTCATAACTAGTGCATTTTTAGCTTTATTATTAGGACAATTTTCCCAAAAATCTGCCCTAGGATATATGCTATTTTCACGGGAATGGCTATAACAGTGAACAGTGAACTGATGGTTGCTGTTCTAAACCACCTGAAAACTAAAGTTCAAACTTGCCCAATTATTAACATCTAAGATATAAGTATCAGTAGTAGCAACATTGATATCTCTTGTCATTTTACTAGCGTTGTGTAGATCTTGTAATAATGCTTGGGCGACCTCCAAGGGATTGATAATAGGACTAATGGCCTGTTGATCTGTGGTAGGATATTTAGCAATGGCTAACGCCTTGAGAGTTTCCTTAAACGGTGCTGTGCTCAGGACAATTTGATATTCACAAAAAGTATAACGGGTGGGTAATAACCAACCAGCTACAGGTTGATTATCTGGTATTTTTATAGTTTGACCCGGAAGAATGATAATTTCTATTAGTTTGGGTTTGGTAGGGGGAATTTCTGTGTCTGGGAAAACTTCCCAAGGGTAAAAAGCAAAGGCATTTTGGCTATTATTTAAACCCAATAAGATTAAATATACAGGGCGATCGCTCAAATTTTGAATTTTATATTGCACATAACTACCCACAGGAACGGTCGGAATATTTGTTCCTACATCATTAGATATTTGATAATTATTATCTGTACTGACTGTTCCCAAGGTATCTCTCACCATTAATACACGAGTGATAATACTATTAACCACCTCTAAACTTACCCTGACTGGTAAACCAGAAGAACCTTGATTTTCTGTCAGTTGCCACAATTTTGCAGCTAACAAAGTCGAGAATTTTGGTGTTAACCTTTGTACTGCCACTTTCACAGCTTCACCGACCTCACCAATAGTATTAATAATTAATTCTCCACCCAAGCAAAAAAGACCATAACGACTCGGTGTTTGGGCGACTTTACCAAACACATAATCAGCAGTTTCTGCCACCGTAGCGACATTAGCAATTCGGTTAATTCCGGAAAAAACACTAGTAGCATCCACCCGTTCAATTCTTTCCAAACCCTGGTCTAAAGCTACATTAATCCGAATATTTCGAGATAATACACGAATAGATTCTTGGATTTTTTGACCAATTTGGGGTAACTGGAGAATTTCCTTATTTATAAATTGAGTTTTAGCAATTAATCCATAACAAGATTTAACAAATAACTCTTCTCCAGAATCCAAAATTAAGCGAGAATTGACACCATAACTAGTGAGAACTTGAGGTGGTAATCCTCCTAACCATAATTTTAAAGTTTTGGTTTTTCCATCTTCCTCAATTGATTTAACTACACCAATACTTCTAAAACTATCAATGGGGAAATAATCAACTATTAAAGCATTGCGCCAATTTTTCTGTTCACTTACTAAGGTAGGTTGCTGTTTTCCTCCTAGCTGATACATGGAAGTAGCAACACCAGAGAAGAAAAACTGAATTGTTTTCGGCGGCATAGTTTCCCACAAGTATTGGGTTAAAGCATAAGTTAATAAACCGGCACTCCAGTTAGAGAAAATAAATTCTCCAGCTTGTTGATTTTCTTCAGCAGTGGCATTAATAATGAGAGGATTATTAATAGATAACCCTTGAGTTTTTAGTTTTTGAATTAACTCTAATTCTCCTTCAGGTAAAGTCGCTGCTGATAATTCTGGTAGGGTGCGAATTCGTAAACCCATCGGTCCTAATTCATGGGGATAACAGTAACTTGTATCTAATACTGCTGTAACTTGACTGGTAGGGAGCGATCGCAATAACAATAACAGAGTTTCTTGTAGAATATAATTAAGTGATTTTCTTTGAGGTAAATTATTTTCATCTACAGGAAGAATCACATTTTCTAACCTTCCCGTTCCCAAATTCACCCGACTGCCATAACCGGAAAAATGGAAAATAACCACATCTCCAGCTTTAGCTTGTTTACCCAAATGATCAGAAAAAGCCGCTTTAATAAAATCTTGACTAGCTTGTTCCTCAGTTAAAGTGAGAATATCCGATGGTGCAAAACCACAACGATGAATTAACACTTCCCGTTGTAATTCCACATCAGTTACACAACCGCCCAAAATTGGACTTTGTGGATATTGATTAATCCCAATTAATAACGCCAATTTACGCGGGTTAGACTGTGCTAAAGCTTGGTAATAGGGATTACCCAAACTCAACCACTCACCCCCTAGCCCCAAAGCTGTTAATAAACCACTAAGTTGTAAAAAGCTACGCCGTTTCATAATTAGCAATCAGACTCCAGCCCATCATCAATAGCTTAAAGGCTGAAATCTGAAGAGTAAAGTTTTTGATCCCAAACTAAACTAACACAGGAGCAGTCCGCATAGCCCGGGTTAATTCAGCCGCCACCTCTGGACGAGAAAATTCTGGTGGTGGTAACTCCCCACGACGCAACATTTCTCTGACCTTTGTTCCGGATAGATGAACCCGTTCCTCTGGTCTGCTGGGACTGGTTTTAGTTGTGGCCATTTGGTTAGTGCGTGTGCAATAAAAAGCGTGTTCAAACTTCATTGGCACAATTCCCAACTCTTGGGGGGTAAATTCATCGAAAATATATTGAGCATCATAAGTGCCGTAGTAGTCACCTACACCAGCATGATCACGTCCCACAATAAAATGTGTACAGCCGTAATTTTTTCTTACTAAAGCATGAAAAATTGCTTCCCTTGGACCTGCATAACGCATTGCTGCCGGGTTAATGGCTAAAATGACTCTATCTAAGGGGTAATAATGTTCTAGTAAAATTTCATAACAACGCATCCGTACATCCGCCGCGATGTCATCTTCCTTAGTTGCCCCTACCAGAGGATGTAAAAATAGACCATCTACAGTTTCCAAAGCGCATTTTTGAATATATTCATGGGCGCGGTGGATGGGGTTGCGAGTTTGGAAACCAACAATTGTTTTCCAACCTTTGTGTCTAAACATTTCCCGCGACGCGACCGGGTCAATTTGGTAGCTGGGGAAATCACGATGAGGATCACGTTGTAATAACCAGATATCACCGGCTAAGTTAATAGAACCTTGGTTATATACTACCTTTACCCCAGGATGTTTAGTTTCATCAGTGCGATAAACATTGATTGCTTCTCGTTGTTTATCATAGCTATACTTTTCTGTTAGTTCCAGCACTCCAATAAACTCGCCTCTGGGGTTATCCAGACGCACTAAACCGCCTACTTGTAGAGGTGCTGCCACTTTTTCAGTTACAGATAGTGTAATGGGAATTGACCAAACAATGCCGTTAGCTAATCGCATTTCTGTCACGACTCGGTTATAGTCAACTTGGTTCATAAAACCTTTCAGGGGACTAAAACCACCAATGGCAATCATTTCTAAATCAGAAACTGCTCGCTCATCGAGTTCTACACGGGGTAAAAAGTCAGCTTTGGAGAGAAATAATTCTCTTTGTGCTGGTGAAGCAACCCGGTTAATTAACTCTCCACCGTGGGGGGCAATAGCATCTGGATAGTAACTCAACGTAATTTTTCCCTAATTGTTGCGAACTATGTACTAAGTTATCAAATTCTTGGTACACATTGTTAAATTTCTGTGAAATTTAGACAATGGGTAATGGGGATTTTTTTTCCTCCTGACTCCTGGAGGCGAAGCGCGGCCTTAGCCATACCCTTAGTGAACAGCCGTTGCCCCCCTGCTCTTGAAATTTATTGTTGTTGAATATTAACTGATTTTAATTTGAGTTAAATAGAGTGCAAACTATATGGGACAGGGTTTTTTACAAATTGGTTTAACTTTATGTATTGTCGTATTCATCACGCCAATACTGGGAAAGTACATAGCCCGTGTTTTCTTAGGGGAAAGGACAATACTTGATCCTGTGATGAACCCCATAGAAGCAATTATTTATATTTTAGGGGGTGTAAGTAACAAAACTGACATGAATGGTTGGCGATATATCCGGGCTTTGTTATGCACTAATTTAGTCATGGGTGGTACAGTATACGCCTTACTTTATCATCAGAAATTTCTCCCTGGGAATCCTAATCAACTAGGAAGGATGAGATGGGATTTATTATTACACACTACTATTTCCTTTCTGACCAACACTGATCAACAACATTACGCTGGAGAAAATACCTTTAGTTATTTTAGTCAAACATCGGCTTTAGGATTTTTAATGTTTACTTCAGCCGCTACTGGTTTAGCTGTAGGAATTGTTTTTATTAGAGGTTTAACGGGGAGAAAGCTGGGGAATTTTTATGTTGATTTTACTCGAAGTATTACCAGAATATTACTACCTTTATCTATAGTTGGAGCGATCGCTTTGATTATTTGCGGTGTACCCCAAACCCTAGCCGAACCCCTAGTATTACAAACCTTAGAAGGAAAAATCCAGTATATAGCCAGAGGTCCAGTCGCATCCTGGGAAATGATTAAAATGTTAGGCGAAAATGGAGGGGGATTTTTTGCCGCTAACTCTGCCCATCCTTTTGAAAATCCTAATGGTGCTTCCAATTTAATCGAAATCATTGCCATGTTGGCCATTCCTACATCCTTAATTTACACCTACGGAGTATTTGCCAACAATCTCAAACAGACATGGTTATTATTCTCCATGGTGTTGATTATTTTTATCACCTTGATTGGTTTTACCGCCATGGGAGAATTAGCAGGAAATCCAATAATTAACAATGCTTTAAGATTAGAAATCCCCAATTTAGAAGGTAAAGAAATTAGATTTGACTGGGCACAAACCGCATTATGGGCAGTAACAACCACTGCCACCATGTGTGGTGCTGTCAATGGGATGCATGATTCTCTCATGCCCAATGGAACATTTTCTGGCTTATTCAATATGTTTTTACAAATAATTTGGGGAGGACAGGGAATAGGAACAGCTTATCTATTCATTTACCTAATTATCACCGTGTTTCTCACCGGGTTGATGGTAGGACGCACACCGGAAATTTTTGGGCGTAAAATTGAAAAAACAGAAATTGTTATGGCCAGTTTAGTGCTGTTAATTCACCCAGCCATAGTTTTAATTCCCAGTGCGATCGCCCTAGCTTATCCTATATCTTTAGCAGGAATTAGCAACCCAGGTTTTCATGGTATTTCCCAAGTAGTTTATGAATACGCTTCAGCCGCAGCCAATAATGGTTCTGGACTAGAAGGATTAAATGACAGCAGTTTATGGTGGAATTTAAGTACGACTGCCAGTATTTTTGTCGGGCGTTATCTTCCCATAATCGCCCTACTCCTCCTAGCTGATAATATGTCTAAAAAACAAGCTAGTCCCTCAAGTCGTGGCACTTTAAAAACAGATTCTCTTCTATTTACCACTATTACAGCAGGTGTCGTCCTCATTTTAGGCATTCTCACATTTTTACCCGTTCTTGCTCTAGGACCCATCGCCGAAGGCTTTAAACTCGCCTCTGGTAGTTAGTAAGGAGCAGGTGTCAACCTCCTCCTTCTTCCTTGATAGTACGGTTTGGCCTTAGCCATGCTCCTAACGCCTTGATCTCCTAAAAAATTACTTATTATATATATGAACTCAAACGGAACTAAAGCCAATTCTAAATCCCCCCGTCCTCGTCATCGCCGCAAGAAACGCAAAAAAACACGATTAACGTACAAAGGACTCCATATTCAGGCCATTGGTAATGCTTTTATCAAATTATCTCCCCAATATGCTATTAAAAATCCCGTCATGTTTTTGGTCTGGATGGGAACACTCATCACCTTCTTCCTCACCATTGACCCGGAATTATTTGGAGCTACCAGTCAAACCAATCCCCGTTTATTTAATGGTCTGTTAACAGGAATTTTATTCTTTACAGTTTTATTTAGTAACTTTGCTGAAGCCGTAGCGGAAGGAAGAGGGAAAGCCCAAGCGGATACCTTACGTTCTACCCAATCAGCTACCACCGCTAAAAGTATCACCGTGGACGGAACAATTACAGAAATTCCTGCCAGCACCTTGAAGCGAGGAGACACCATCTATGTAGTCTCAGGAGATATCATCCCCGCCGATGGTGAAGTCATTCTGGGTGTAGCTTCTGTAGATGAATCAGCCATTACGGGAGAATCTGCCCCAGTCCTGAAAGAATCAGGCTCAGATGTTGCCAGTTCTGTTACTGGTGGTACACGCATCATTTCCGATGAACTAATTATTCGTATCACCGCCGAGCCAGGTAAAGGCTTTATTGACCGAATGATTGCCCTAGTGGAAGGGGCAGAACGCACAAAAACACCCAATGAAATTGCTTTAACCGTATTATTAGCAGTTCTTAGCTTGGTCTTTTTATTTGTGGTTGCCACTCTTCCCGCCTTTGCCTACTATGTCAATAGTCCCGTCAGTGTCCCCGTTTTGATTGCCCTGTTAGTCGCACTCATCCCCACTACCATTGGCGGCCTACTTAGTACCATCGGCATCGCTGGTATGGACAGGGTAGCTAAATTCAACGTCATTGCCACATCTGGTAAGGCGGTAGAAGCCTGTGGTGATATTAATACTCTAGTTCTGGATAAAACCGGGACAATTACCCTGGGCAACCGTTTAGCTGAAGAGTTTATCCCTATCAATGGTCATTCAATGGCGGAAATTGCTAACGTCGCCCTAGCTGCAAGTATCTTCGATGATACTCCAGAGGGTAAATCTATTGTCCGATTAGCAGAAAAACTAGGGGCAAATTTTGATTTAGACCGCAAACAAGCCCAGGGGATAGAATTTACTGCCAAAACTCGTATGAGTGGCACTAATTTACCAGGGGGTAGAGAAGTCCGAAAGGGTTCGGTAGAAGCGATTAAAGGTTTTGTTCTCTCTCGTCATGGCACAAATACCCCCGAACTAGATAGGGCTTATGAACAAGTTTCTCGTAAAGGTGGTACTCCCCTGGCGGTTTGTCTCGATAGGGAAATTTACGGTGTAATTTATCTGAAAGATATTGTTAAACCAGGTATCCGCGAACGATTTGACCAACTTCGCCGCATGGGGGTACGGACAATTATGCTCACGGGGGATAATCGCATTACTGCCTCTGTGATTGCCGCAGAAGCGGGGGTAGATGACTTTATTGCTGAAGCTACCCCAGAAGATAAAATCAATGTGATTGAGCAAGAACAGGCACAAGGTAAAATAGTAGCGATGACGGGGGATGGAACAAATGATGCCCCCGCTTTAGCACAAGCTAATGTGGGCGTGGCTATGAATACGGGCACTCAAGCAGCTAAGGAAGCTGCTAATATGGTGGATTTAGATTCTGATCCTACCAAATTAATTGACATTGTGAGTATCGGTAAGCAATTGTTAATTACTCGCGGGGCATTGACAACTTTTTCTATCGCTAATGATATTGCTAAATATTTTGCAATTATTCCGGTACTTTTTACCTCTGCTAATCTCGAAAGCTTGAATGTGATGAAGTTAAGCAGTGTTAATTCTGCTATTCTTTCAGCACTAATTTATAATGCTTTAATTATTCCGGCTTTAATTCCTCTAGCATTAAAGGGGATTAAATTTAGACCTTTGACAGCTAATCAACTTCTGCAACGGAATATCTTTCTTTATGGCTTAGGTGGGGTAATTGCTCCATTTATCGCTATTAAGTTAATAGATATGATGATAACATTTGTCGGTTTACGTTAAATACACTTATCAACTTAGGACCAGCTCATTACCAATCCCCAATCACCATCCTTATGCAGATGTACTCTAATTTCTTGATTTCTCCAGTAGTTTATGCTAATACTACCATTAGTTTAAATCACATCTCTCAGTGGGCAGTTGGTGTCTTAGGTATTAGTACCTTAATGTTGGTCGTTTATTTGTTGATAGTAATTTTTCAGCCTGAACGATTTTAGTAATTTCTAAGTCAACCACCCATCACTTCCCTTCGGGTAAGTGAGGGCTTGTAAAAGCCTAGTTGACCAGACTTAGTTCTTAATCGAACTACGTTAGAGGTAAGAGTTAAAGACCTACCAGGGGATGCGTAGCTAGTTCCCTGCTCTAGAA
>JBJTTJ010000216.1:0-28915 GCA_046080125.1 Cuspidothrix sp. | reverse complement strand
TCAGAAATTCATATTGTTCACAGGTCAGATTGCTGGGGTATGCTTTACTCATGTTGCTCTCTTGGTGCTGTCTATTATCTATTCACAGCTTATACTGAGAGGGCTTTTTTACAAACTGATCGACTTTTCAAACACCCTCTATGAAATTGATGGCAGTACGGGTGACTTACGCTGGCGACTATTTACCCCTTGGGGACCAGCATTAGGTTTTGTGGGCAATGTTAACTTTATGCTGTGCTTGCAAGAAAAAGATAAAAAATGGCGATCGCTAGGACTAGCAGGATCAATTGTCATGTGCTTTGTCTGTAAATCCAGACTCGCGCAGGTTTGCATCGTCCTGATCCCCTTATTTACAAAAATTTTCTCTAGTTTAGCTCGACCGAAAATCTTAATTGGACTGGGTTTCGTTAGTTACCTTAGTGGCATTTTCTCCCCCTCCATCCTTGTAGCCTTTGATAATTTTTGGGAAGGTTTTAAAGGAGCAAGAGCCGGATCTACACGAGTCCGCATGGCTTTAAAAGACATTGCTATCTACCGCTGGAAAACCGAAGCTCCCATTTGGGGACATGGTGTAGTTGAAGAGGGTCCCCACATTGTTGAGCATATGCCCATTGGCTCACATCATAGCTGGGCAGGTTTATTATTTGTTAAGGGTATTGTGGGGTTTATGGCTTTAGCTATTCCCTTGCTTTTTAGTTTTTTTGACCTGTTAATTAAGTCAATGGACACAAGACGACCAACCGCTCAAGTTGGTTTAAGTATTGTGATGATTCTGTTTCTGTATACCTTTGGTGAAAATTTAGAGATATTAGTCTATTTATATTGGCAAGGGTTATTAGCTATGGGTCTTGGTTTTCAAGAAAAACCAAAATTTGACCCCACGGTATAACTAAGTAGGTAGGCGTTGAAATTTATCGTTGAGGCAAGGCAAGAGGCAAGAGGCAAGAGGCAAGAGGCAAGAGGGAAAAGACTTTGAGGAATTTTACATTTTGTAACATATCTCGATTTTTTCAAGCCGACTTACTTATTCAGTAAGAGAAATTCGTTCTTTTGCGTAATTCCTATTGTATTGTATTATATCATAATAATGATTATCATTTTCAATTAATTGTATGTCGTCTGAAAAATCCTCTACCGATAAACCCTTACATATGACTCAACGTCCTCGTCGTCTCCGTCGCACTGAAACCCTGCGAAAAATGGTACGGGAAACTATTTTAACTGTAGATGATCTCATTTATCCAATGTTTGTGATGGAAGGTGAAAATACAAAAGTAGAGATTGCTTCCATGCCAGGATGTTATCGTTTTTCTTTAGATTTACTCCTGGAAGAAATAGCCGCAGTGTCACAATTGGGTATTAATGCGATCGCACTGTTCCCAGTTATTCCCGAAGAACAAAAGGACGATACAGGTACAGAAAGCTACAACCCAGAGGGATTGGTACAGGAAACCGTCAAAGCCATTAAAAAAGCAGTTCCAGAAATCATCATGATTACTGATGTTGCTCTAGACCCCTTCACAACTCATGGCCATGATGGTTTAGTTGATGAAAATGGCAAAATTCTCAATGATCAAACTGTGGAAGTATTAGTAAAAATGGCACTTTCCCAAGCGGAAGCAGGTGCTGATTTTGTTGCCCCTTCCGATATGATGGATGGTAGAATCGGCGCAATCCGCCAAGCTTTAGACGCTGAAGGTTATATCAATGTAGGTATTTTGGCGTACTCAGCAAAATACGCTTCAGCCTACTATGGACCATTTCGAGATGCTTTAGATTCAGCCCCCAAATTTGGCGATAAAAAAACCTATCAAATGGATGCAGCTAACGCCAAAGAAGCTTTAAAAGAAATTGAATTGGATATTGCTGAAGGTGCAGATATCATTATGGTAAAACCAGCCTTAGCATATCTAGACATAATATGTCAAGTAAAAACCGCCACAAATTTACCCGTTGCAGCTTATAACGTTAGTGGTGAATACGCAATGATTAAAGCTGCGGCTCAACATGGTTGGATAGATGAGAAAAAGGTAATTTTAGAAACTTTAACCAGCATGAAGCGGGCTGGGGCTGATTTAATCTTGACTTATTTTGCTAAAGAAGTGGCACTGATGTTGATGTAATAGTTGCCAATCCTTATCTGAGTTACTAGCCTATTATTAATTATGACTACAGTTCCTGCAAAAATTGACTTAGCAATTATTGGTGCTGGTCCTCATGCTCTTACCTTAGTTGCCCATTTGCTGCAATATCCCTTTAGCCGTAAGTAGTGTTAACCCCTCATTTGATCATTTTCGTCTTCCGGCAAGCTCAGTGACGACCTGCGTGGACTAATCAAAAATCAAAGGCTTGAAACCCACGCAGGTGGGTTTTGTCTGTATACCCCCGACTTCTAGTTGCCAAAGCAAGTAATAAATTAGACTTCACAATATTTTCCCCAAAATCAACTCCAAAATTAGTGACATTCACACCTTTTTGCGTTATTATGATAACGATTCTCATTTTTCTTTGATATGGTCAGTTCAATAACCCAGTCTCAAGACAGCTTGAACCTGCACGAAGACGACAAACTTACACGAATTCGGCACACCAGCGCCCATATCATGGCAATGGCGGTACAAAGACTATTTCCAGGGACTAAGGTAGCAACTGGACCCGTCACAGAAATTGGATTTTACTACGATTTTGATTGTCCAGTCAGCATCACCCCCGATGACTTAGAAAAAATTGAAATCGAAATGCAACGGATAATCAAAGTGAACCTACCTATTATCCGTGAAGAAGTAGAACGTGCCGAAATTCGTGCCGAAATTGCCGAATTAAATGAACCTTATAAACTAGAAATTTTAGACCGTATACCTGAATCAGAAATTATTACCCGCTACTTCATTGGTACTCCCGAAACTGGTAACTCAGAAACTTCATTGTTCATCACAGATATTCAACCAGCGAATAACTATTGGTGGGATTTGTGTGCAGGCCCTCACATTAACTTTACTGGTGAAATTGATCCTCATGCCTTTAAATTATTAAATGTTGCTGGTGCTTATTGGCAAGGTGATCAAACTAAACCTCAGCTACAAAGGATTTACGGGACAGCTTGGCAAACAAAAGCAGAATTAGAAAATTACCTCCAACTAAGAGAAGAATCCCTCCGTCGAGATCATCGGAAGTTAGGTCAAGAACTTAACTTATTTAGTATTCAAGAAGAAGCCGGTGGTGGTTTAGTATTTTGGCATCCCAAAGGCGCAATTATTCGCTACATAATTGAAGATTATTGGCGCAAATCTCATCTAGAATCTGGTTATCAATTACTCTATACACCTCATGTAGCTAATCTCGACCTATGGAAAACATCGGGTCATTTTGACTTTTATCAAGAAAGTATGTTTGACTCGATGGATGTGGAAAATCAGGCTTATCAAATTAAGCCTATGAATTGTCCTTTTCATGTTCTAACTTATAAAGATCAACTTCATTCCTATCGAGAATTACCATTAAGATGGGCAGAATTAGGAACTGTTTATCGTTATGAACGGTCTGGAGCATTACATGGTTTAATGCGAGTCAGAGGATTTACTCAAGATGATGCTCATATCTTTTGTTTACCCAACCAAGTTGCTGATGAAATACTAGGAGTTTTAAATCTGATCGAGCAGATTTTATCAGATTTTGGATTTAAACAATATGAGGTCAATCTTTCTACCCGTCCCGATAAATCAGTGGGAACTGATGATGTTTGGGAATTAGCCACCACAGCACTAGAACAAGCTTTAAATACTAAAGGCTGGAATTATGTTGTTGATGCAGGTGATGGGGCTTTTTATGGACCAAAGATAGACATTAAAATTAAAGATGCTATTGGTCGTTTGTGGCAATGTTCCACTATTCAGGTAGATTTTAATTTGCCAGAAAGGTTTGATATGGAATATATTGCTGCTGATGGTAGTCGCCAAAAACCGATTATGATTCACCGGGCTATTTTCGGATCTTTAGAACGCTTTTTTGGGATTTTAATTGAGAATTATGCAGGGGATTTTCCCTTGTGGTTAGCACCTGTACAATTGCGGTTGTTACCTGTAAGTGATGACGTTCGAGAATATGCAAAATCAGTAGCAGCAGATTTGAAAAAAATTGGATTTAGGGCAGAAGTAGATAGCAGTGGTGAACGTTTAGGGAAACAAATTCGCATAGCACAATTAGAAAAAATTCCCGTTGTTGCTGTTGTTGGAAAGAAAGAAGTAGAAACTACAACTTTGAGTATAAGAAGCAGACAAGCTGGAGATTTAGGAGTTCTGACCTTGAGTGAACTTGTAGATCATTTACAAGCGATAAAAGGTTAAAATTAAAGAAGTCAGTATTCTGTGATGAATATTGAGTTTAACATTCAACAAGTAAAACCATTAGATTTTGATATGAATACCATCACTCTCAACACAACAAACACAATTCCTGAAATTCCCAAACAAGGAATGCCAGTGACTATTATTACCGGATTTTTAGGCAGTGGAAAAACTACACTTTTAAATCAAATTCTTCAGAACAAACAAGATTTAAAAGTCGCTGTCCTAGTGAATGAGTTTGGTGATATTAACATTGATAGTCAATTACTAATTTCTGTAGACCAAGATATGGTAGAACTTAGTAATGGCTGTATATGTTGTACAATTAATGATGGTTTAGTTGATGCTGTTTATAGCGTTTTAGAACGAGAAGAACGGGTTGATTATCTAGTTATTGAAACTACTGGTGTAGCTGATCCATTACCCATTATCTTAACGTTTTTTGGTGCAGAACTCCAAGATCTAACTAACATAGACTCAATTCTGACTGTAGTAGATGCTGAAGCATTTAACGAAAAACATTTTGAGAGTGAAGCAGCTTTAAAACAGATTACCTATGCAGATATTATTCTCCTCAATAAAACAGACCTGGTTACCGCAGACAAACTAGAAGAACTAGAAGATTTTATCCATGATATTAAAGAGGGCGCGAAAATTTTACATACTCAATATGGTGAAGTTGCTTTACCTCTAATTTTGGATGTGGGTTTAACGCCAAAAGATCAATATATTGCCATTAATGATGAAGATACTCATAAATATGAGCATGAGCATAGACATGAGCATGAGCATAATCACGGAAATGAGCATGAGCATAAACATGAGCATCATCATCATCACTCCGATCATTTAGATAATGATGGGTTTGTGTCAATTTCTTTCCAAAGTGATAGACCCTTTGATGTACATAAGTTCGAGAATTTCTTAACCGAAGAAATGCCACAAAATGTATTTCGTGCTAAAGGGATTTTATGGTTTAGTGATGTTAATTTACGCCATATCTTTCAACTGAGTGGCCCCCGTTACAGCTTGAAAGCTGATGAATGGCATACTCCACCTAAAAATCAGTTGGTTTTTATTGGTAGAAACTTAGATACTAATGAAATCTATACAAAACTTAACAAATGTTTGTTATAATACGATTATGTTAAGTGGTTCTATCAAATCTAGTTAATAGTTATAGAGAAATCTTCAACTATTAACTTCTGTAATTTCTCACACCATAAGATCTAAGTAATGACTTTATCCATTCGTCCAGAACTAACTGCTGCTGATATAATTTCAACTTTTCCTAATCAGCAGCAACCAACTGTAACAGAAGCAGATATGATGCAAGCTGTACGCACCTTATTGATTGGATTAGGAGAAAATCCAGACCGGGAGGGATTAAAAGATACTCCTAAAAGAGTTGTTAAAGCCTTAAAGTTTCTGACCAATGGATATGATCAATCTGTAGATGAATTGCTCAATGGAGCAGTATTTACAGAAGACGCAAATGAAATGGTGTTAGTCCGGGATATTGATATTTTTAGTTCCTGTGAACACCACATATTACCAATCATTGGTCGCGCTCATGTCGCTTATATTCCTAATGGTAAGGTGATAGGATTATCAAAAATTGCCCGCATTTGTGAAATGTATGCTCGACGTTTACAAGTGCAAGAACGGCTGACTTTACAAATTGCTAATGCACTGCAAGGGTTACTCAAACCTCAAGGAGTGGCAGTGGTAATTGAAGCAACTCATATGTGTATGGTGATGAGAGGAGTCCAAAAACCAGGTTCTTGGACTGTTACCAGCACCATGCGTGGCGTGTTTTCTGAAGACGCGCGAACTCGTGAAGAATTTATGAATTTGATTCGACACAATGCTAATTTTAAATAACAGCTTTCAACTGATGAAAATTTAAATTGGTTAGGTGTGATGTAGTGTGATGTAGAGATAAGCCATTTTTTATCTCTACATGATCAGCAGTTACAAAAAAATAATAATAGTTCAGGGCAGATAAAGAGGGATAAGTTATTAAGGTCAATATGGTGTTAGGTAGTGAAATGATTGGCAATCTCAAATTTAATGAGCAAGGCTTAATTCCAGCTATAGCTCAAGATTACTATGATGGAACTGTTTTAATGATGGCTTGGATGAATGCAGAATCAATCCAAAAAACTCTGGCTACAGGGGAAGTTCATTATTGGAGTCGTTCCCGTTCTCAATTGTGGCATAAGGGGGCAACATCTGCACATATTCAAAAGGTAAAAGAGCTTTTTTATGATTGTGATGGTGATACAATTCTGATCAAGATTGAGCAAGTTGGTGGTATTGCCTGTCATACTGGAGTCAGAAGCTGTTTTTTTAATTCTGTGGAAATTTTGCCTCATAAATTATAACTTTTATTGATTATGTCCTTACCCATAATTACTGTTGTTGCTGGATTGTCTGGTTCGGGCAAAACTACCTGGATTTCTCAACAAATTCGAGATGTTCCATCTGTGGAAAAAGTAATTTATTTTTGTCCAGGAACTGGCAATGTTCCTATTGATCAAACTAAAATAGCTACTGAATTTCCTGAGTTGAGAATTTTTAGTGATGGTCAAGAAGTTGAATTTATTGGTCAAATCCCCACAGCAGATATTGTTTATGTTGAGTTGGGTGCTTATTTAGAATTAGACAGTGTATCAAAAATATTAGATCATTTCACTTACCGCACTATAGCAGTTATTCCCCCGGAATTAAAAAATTCGGAATATGATAGTTGGGCAAGTGAAATTATATATGGTGCACCTGCACCAATGGTAGTTTCTGAAAAGTTATGGCGGGTAGCAACTACAGGTCAAGTTATTGATGAAAATAGTTTAGATGAATTTTGGTATGAAATAACTCATGGTGCTTATGGGATTGTTACCCGTGCTAAGGCAATTTTTGATGTTAATGATGGGCGTTCTCTGTACTGTGATTTTGTTAATGGTGTTCCCCAAATAGATTTTTTAGAATTAGACCTACCACGACATTTACAAGGTAGACCTCAGAGATTTAGTGGTATAGAAATAGTAGGTAAAAATTTAGATGAAGCAGCTTTAAAATCAACACTGTCAGATTGCTGTTTATCGGAATCTTTAATTTTTCAATATCAACAACAAGTACAACAAATTTTATTAGAAGGTCAACAAGTATGAAAATAGCTGTTATGTCATGTATTCATGGCAATTATGAAGCCTTAGATGCTGTATTATTAGATATTGACTCACAAAAAGCTGAGAAGATATTTTGTGTTGGTGATTTGGTGGGATATGGGCCATATCCCAATGCGGTAATTAACCAAATTCGCTCTTTAGATATTCCTACCTGCGCTGGTTGTTGGGATGAAGATATTGTGGAAGGGTTGAATGCTTGTGATTGTAGTTATCCTTCCATACTGGCGGAAAAAAGAGGTATTCAAGCTCATGAATGGACTAATAAAGAAATTCATCCAGAGAACCGCGAATTTTTAGCTAGTTTACCCTATAGTCTCCAGTGGCAAAATTTAGCTTTTGTTCATGGTAGTCCCCATAGTAACCATGAATATTTGTTACCTGAACTCGATGCTTTTGTGGCCTTAGAACGGGTTCTTTCCACTGGTGCAGATGTGCTGTTTTGCGGACATACTCATGTTCCTTATACAAGAAATCTTAATGCTGGTGAGTTACAAGTTCAGGTTCATAATCAAGCAGCATCACGAAAAATTAACTTTTCATCTGGGCTGAAGAAGATTGTTAATGTTGGTTCTGTTGGAGAACCTCGACATGGACGACCAAATGCAACTTACGTAATTTATGAAACTGATACTCAAGAGGTAACTCTGCGAGAAGTGACCTATGATTATCAAAAAACCTGTGCAGCAATTATAGCGAAGGGATTACCAGAAATTTTTGCTTGGCGTTTAGCCAATGGTTTGGAGTATGCTGAACGTGCAGATGATCCAACTCATGTTTGTACTAGATAATTCATCCAAAAATCCAAAATCAGGACTTAGACAACTGACATATTGGTAAGGTGCGTCAAACTACATAAATCCTGCAAATAAATAGATTGTTGATATCTGACGCACCCTACAACTACAACTAGATAATTAATCCAAAATCCAAAATCCAAAATCCAAAATTAATTATGTGGGCAATTTTAAGCGGAATTGAGGGAAATTTAGCAGCTTATGAAGCTGTGATAGCTGATATTAAGCTGAGAAATCGTTATGTAGAGGCATTGTATATTATTGGTGATTTAGTCGGGCCTAGACGAGAATGTGAACAGCTAGTGGAAAGGGTGAAATCACCGCGACGGGGTGAATTAGAAGCAATGATCTGTAAGGGATGGTGGGAAGAACAGTGTTTGATTTTACATGGTTTGGGACCGACTGGAGATGCACCGGAATTGCTGGCAAAATATGGTGGTGATACGGTGCAGATGTTGTGGGATTGTGTTTCCCGTCAGACTGTACAATGGTTGCGATCGCTCGATTTTGGTTTTTTTGAATTAGATTGCTTATTAATACATGGTTCTACAATGGGGGTAAATGATGAACTAACCCCCGATACTCCTCCTATTCAAATGTTAGATAGATTATCAAGAATGCAAGCAAATAATCTATTTTGCGGTCGTTCTGGGTTAACTTTTCAGTATCAGTTACAAGCAGGATCTATTACCAGTGAAATCATTACTCTTGATCATCAATTTTCCCCACAAACCGTCACAGTTACCCCTCGTCAAGTTATTGGGGTAGGAAGTGTGGGACGGATACCAGGACAAGCAACCTATACTCTCTATAATCCTGGTACAAATCGGGTGCAGTTTAAAACTGTATTTTATGGACAGAATAAAGGTTTCCAAAAGCAGCCGCAAAGTAAGATATCTAAACCATAAATTGAGTGAAATAAATTACACTTTCTGTAACTGCGCTACTCTAGGATCTACAATTTTTTGTCCTAAACTCACGAATTTAATTGCTACAGAAACTTTATTTCCTTCTCCAAAAACGTGGGTAATTTCCCCAATACCGAAGGATTTATGTAATACTCTATCACCTACTCGCCAACCTTCAGAACTGCTTTTTTTACTGGAAGTTGCAGATGGAGTTCTAGTAACACTCCGGGTAACTTTTTGTTTGGTAGTTAATAACTCTGCTGGTAATTCATCGAGAAATTGCGATCGCATTGCCGGTTCTCTTGAACCATATAAACGCCGTTCTCTAGCATGAGATAAAAACAACCTTTCCTGAGCGCGAGTAATACCAACATAACACAAACGCCGTTCTTCTTCTAATAATAAAGGATCTTGTAAAGAACGATAACCAGGAAATAGTCCCTGTTCTAATCCTACCAGAAAGACGACAGGAAACTCCAACCCTTTGGAAGCGTGTAATGTCATTAAGGAAACTGCTGTTTGTCCAGCTTTTAAATTATCTAAATCAGAACTCAAGGCTGCACTTTGCAAAAATGCCTGTAAAGAAATATCTTCACCTTCATTTTCCTCTTGAAATTGCAAGATAGCATTATATAATTCATTGACGTTACTGATTCTATTATCAGCTTCATCTGTACCTTGTTCTTGTAATTCTTTAATATAACCAGAATCTTCTAAAATGCCTTGTAATATTTCTGAACCAGGAACTATCGTAATTTGTTCTTGACGATTTTGAATCATTGCTGCAAAACTATTTACAGCTTTTGCCGAACGTCCTGCTAAAGTATTAACTGATGTTTCATCACTTAATATCTCCCATAATGTCGTCCCTAGTTGTTGGGAAGCATTCATCAAAGCATCAATTGTCGCTTTACCAATTCCCCGACGGGGAGTATTAATTACTCGTAATAAACTCACAGTATCTGCTGGGTTATTTATCGCTCTTAAATAGGCAACAACATCTTTAATTTCCTTACGATCATAAAATTTCATTCCTCCCACAACTGTGTAAGGAATTTGATATTTAACTAATAATTCTTCAAATGGTCGAGATTGGGCATTAGTTCGATATAAAATTGCAAAATTACCCCAACTTAGCTCCGGGTTTTGATGTTCTAAGGTGCGAATTTGGTCAATAACAAAAGCTGCCTCTGCCATTTCTTCATCACCTTTATAACAATAAATATCTTCTCCTGGTTCTCTGGTTGCTTTGAGAATTTTATCAATGCGTTGGGCATTATTTTCAATTAATTCATTGGCAGCTTGGAGAATATTTTCACAGGAACGATAATTTTCTTCTAACTTTACCATAGTTCTGGTATCATCATCTTCTAAACCATCGCCAAAATTTTCTTGAAATTCTAGTAAAATGGTAAAATCTGCCATCCTAAAACTGTAAATTGACTGGTCAGCATCACCAACAACAAACACAGACCGATTTTTCCATTCCCATTGATTTTTACGAGTTTCACCGTTGGTAACTAAAAGCTGAATTAAATCATATTGGGTGCGGTTTGTATCTTGATATTCATCAACTAAAACATGACAAAATTTGCGATGCCAATAGGCTAAAACTTGTTCATTTTGTTGAAATAATCTGGTAGGAACAAGAATTAAATCATCAAAATCTAAGGCATTATTTTGTGCAAGTTTATCTTGATAACGACTATAAACATCAGCTATAACTCTACCGCGATAATTTGGTTGTTCACATTCAAATTCTTGGGGAGAAAATCCTTGATTTTTTGCATTACTGATGGCGTAGCGTACAGATTTAGGTTCAAATTTTTTACTATCTAAATTCAAATCTTTAGTGACAATTTCTTTAATGACACTTTGCACATCAGACTCATCAAAAATAGAAAAGTTTTTATGCCAACGTCTGCCCCTTTCATCTTGATATTTTTCAATATCAAATCGGAGAATCCGCGAAAACAAACTGTGAAAAGTGCCACACCACATATCTTTAATAGTCGTGTGGTAAACCTGGGATTTTAGCAAACTTTGTTCATATTCTGTGAGTAAATCAAATTTTTTACCATGTTTTGATATCGCTAATTGTTCTGTAAATATTCTTTGAATTCTTTCCTTCATTTCCCTGGCAGCTTTATTGGTAAATGTCACCGCCAGGATATTTTCGGGATTAACACGATGTTTAATAATCAAATGGGCAATGCGGTAAGTCAGTGCCCGGGTTTTCCCCGAACCAGCACCAGCCACTACTAACAATGGTCCGCAGTAGTGTTCGACTGCTTGACGTTGACTAGGGTTGAGATGGTTAAGAAAATCAATATTGGTGTCCATGAATTATAAAAATGATTAAAGTTAAAATTTACAACAGACTACCAAGAAATCAGGTACTTAGTAAAAATCAAAAAGCTTTACTCCTGGACTGTTCAAGGTAGAACCACAGTAAAACTAGAAGCTACTCCAGCTTGACCATTGACATCTGGTGAAAATTAAATATGCGTTTCCTAGAACCCTGGTAAAGACGTTCCATCGGTAGGAATTCTCGTCTCTACATTCTTTTTTGGAGATATCCATTACCCATTCCCCATTGTCTGTTGCCCAACTAGCAACTTATGTTACTAGATTTTGTGTAAACTTTTGTCATACTTGTTAACAAGTCTAGATAAGATAAACCAATAATCTCTAATTCTCTCATTGTGACTTCAGTGAGGGAAGTTTCCATAAAACAAGGCAATAGGGAATAGGCAACAGGTACAAGAGTCCTTAGAGTCCACCTTAAACCGCCAAATCTATAGATTTCGGTGGGGACAAAAACCCAATTGTGTCAGACAAATCGCTTTTGTCTACATCAAAATTGCCTCCCAGTGACCTTTGTCTGTTGTCTGTTGTCTTGTAAGGCGTGAACAGTCTTCAGGTTGGAAATATCTAGGTAAGAAACTCAACTTTCAAAATTATGGACGCGAAAATGCAAGAACCAGAATTTAAAGAAACCTCCACCAAAGAAACAACTGTCCCCGAAATTAACATTCATACGGGAAATCTTACCAAACTTCAGCCCCCTATCCAATCACAAGAACAATGGCTCAAATACGGGCAACAAATTTCCGGTTTCTTAGGTACATTACCAGATTACGTAGGTAAATTATTTGGTCAGTATCAGCAGCCTATCGTCAGCATTGGTTTAATCGTAACGGCAGTAGTTACTGTTAAGGTGCTATTAGCTGTGTTAGATGCTCTGAATGATGTTCCTTTAGTAGCACCTACTTTTGAAT
This sequence comes from Cuspidothrix sp., assembly GCA_046080125.1. Classification (GTDB taxonomy): domain Bacteria; phylum Cyanobacteriota; class Cyanobacteriia; order Cyanobacteriales; family Nostocaceae; genus Cuspidothrix. Next base: position 16,398 of record JBJTTJ010000216.1, on the reverse strand, counting down.
TAATTGGCATTGGTTACTCTGTGTGGTTTGTCTATCGCTACTTACTCAAAGCTTCCAGTAGACAGGAGTTGACTGGCGAAATTACAACCCTCAAATCCCAAGTTTTAGGCCAGAAAAAAGCAGAATCTTAAATAAATGAGGTAGAAGGCTGCTATATGGGAGGAGCAACATAGATTCACCCTTCCCGATTTTAACCCACTAAAATAAAGTGGAGGTCTTAAATCCTTACCCCCTTTAATCTAAGCTGAGGTTAGAGATTATTTCTCTCCTGCCTTAAATAATAACTTTAAATTAGATCCCTGACCTATTGAAGCAGTCAGGGATCTTTTTTACAGGACTCTTAAAACGCTAGGAATACTATCTATAGATTGCATCCCTTGAATTTCTGCTAAAGCTTGTCCGAAGTCCCCTTCTCGGACATGGTGGGTAACGACGACAATTTCTGCCAGTTCTCCCTGAAATCCAGTTTGTACCACTGACTCTAAACTTACTCCATAGTTACCAAAACAAGTTCCTAGTTTACCAATAACTCCTGCCTGGTCTTTACTCAGGAAACGGGCATAAAATCGGGTGACTAATTCGGAAATGGGGGTAATTTGGGAGTAATGCTGATGACTACAAACTAAAAGATGATTAGGTTTGAGTGTAGCAGTTTTCAAGGTAGCGACGAGATTTAAGATATCTGATGCTACAGCACTAGCAGTAGCACCCGCACCGGCACCAGGACCGAATAACATTACCTGACCGATGGGTTCTCCTTCTACTAAAATGGCATTGAACACACCATTGATACTAGCCAAAGGATGATTTGTGGGTACTAGGGTAGGATGAACTCTAACCGAAAGCTGAGAATTATCTATATCTAAATGTTGTGCTATCCCTAGTAGTTTAATCACAAAGCCTAACTTGGCACTGTAGGCAATATCTGTTTTTGTAACTTGGCGAATTCCTTCACAATAAACATCATCCCGATTAATTCGCCCATTAAATCCTAAAGAGGCCAAAATAGCAATTTTATCCCCTGCATCTAAACCATCAACATCAGCAGTTGGATCAGCTTCAGCATATCCTAATTTTTGGGCATCTGCTAAAACATGATCAAATTCACTCTCTTCCGTTTGCATCCTGGTGAGGATGTAGTTAGTTGTACCATTGACAATACCGATGATAGTATTAATGCGATTAACACTTAAAGATTGCTTCAGAGGTTGAATGACGGGTATACCACCACCAACGGCAGCTTCTAGCATCACATACACACCTGCTGCGTTGGCGGCGGTAAATATTTCTGCACCAAAGCGAGAAATAACGGCTTTATTGGCAGTAACTACGTGCTTACCATTTTGAATTGCTATCAGCATCAATGTTCGTGCGGGTTCTAATCCCCCCATTAACTCTACAACTATGTTCACCTCTGGATCATTAACAATAGCTTCTAAATCTGTAGTTATCACCTCTGAAGATAATTCTACATCTCGATGTTTGGTAAGCGATCGCACACCCACCCGATATATTTCAATTTCTTGTAACAGTGGATGACGACCTAACTTGTCTTGTAACAGTTGTACTGTTCCCGTTCCTACTGTACCTAATCCAAGTATTCCTAATTTGATAGCCACAGATTTTGCACCCACATTAATTAAATTCAATAAAACAATTGTAGGCAGAGCCATAAGCCCTACCTACTGATTATCTGCTTTTAATTGTCCAATGACCAATGTCCAAGGACCAATGTCCAATGACCAGGTTAGTATGTTTCTACGTGCCAGCGATGTGCTTTCTTGAGTTCTTTTTGGTAATCACTCCACTTCACACCTTCTTTCGCCGCCGCAGCGCTTAAAGCTGCATCAATGCCATCTTCCATACCGCGCAACCCACAAATATAAGTGTGAGTTTTTTCATTTTTAATCAACTGCCACAACTCGTCAGCGTGATCTGCAACACGGTCTTGGATGTACATTCTGCCACCTTGGGCGTTCTGTTGTTCCCGACTGATAGCATAGGTAAGACGGAAGTTATGAGGATATTTTTCCTGCATAGCTTCCAATTCCTCTTTATAGAGAATATTGGGAGTTGTGGGTACACCAAACAGCAACCAAGCAAACCCGTCAAACTGATATTCTGGGTTAGCCACTCTTTCTGCATCCTTAAACATCCGCCACAGATAAGTCCGCATGGGAGCAATACCTGTTCCTGTTGCCAACATAATAATATTAGCGTCAGGATCATCAGGTAAAAGCATTTCTTTGCCCACCGGTCCAGTAATCTTCACTTCATCACCGGGTTTGAGACGAGTTAAATAGGTAGAACAAACACCATACACTGTTTCACCAGTTTCGGGATGCTTGTACTCTAACTGACGAACACAAAGAGATACGGTTGTATCATCTAAATTATCGCCATGACGAGTAGACCCAATAGAGTAAAGTCTCAGTTTTTCCGGCTTACCATTCTTGTCAACACCAGGAGGAATAATGCCGATACTTTGACCTTCTAGATACCTCAAGTTGCCACCAGATAGGTCAAATTTAAGGTGCTGAACAACACCAATACCGCCTTCTTTCACTAATGTTTCATTAGAGATACACTTACCAATAAACGGAGCGTTAGGACGATAAATGTTTACAGGAACTTCAGCATGGACATCTTTTTTGGCTTTTGCTTGAGTCATGGTGTTGCCTTTTTTATCCTTAGCTGATGATTTAGCAAAGCCTTTAACTTCGCCAGTATTACTCACAGATGTGGCCTTACCGTTTCCTTCATTTTTAGTATCTACCTCAGCCTTGACTTCTGTGCTAACTGTAGTGTTAGCAGTTGCCAATTCAGCCTTGCCATCAACTTGCTGTAGGGCTCTAACAGGTTGGATACTAACAATTTTACCGCCTAGGCGAGCGATCCGTTGCATTTCTTGATTCATGCGGTTGTAAGGTACTCTGATGAATACACTGCCACTTTTACGAATTGGGTAGTTTGTTTGATCTGTTTCTTGACCTTGACGCAGACCCACCACTTCGTAAACGAAGACGCGGCTACCTGATTCTACATTGGCAGCACCCTCAACAGCACCTTGATTGTACATTCCTTCTACCACTCCGATATTTACTTAACCGTTTATCAAAAAAATTCCCATCCCTTGCGAGCTTTAGTTTACCGGATTTTCGGATCACAAAACTGGCCATCTGGGAAAATGACATCATTGATGATGATGCCTTGCTGTTAAACTCGCCCAAGACGGTTAGGTATGGCAAAATACACACCCGGTTGTCTTCTAAATTTAGAAGATAAGTCTTTGCGAGAATGTTAATAGTGAATCACTTTAATCTTTTTTTATTGAACTACATAGTTTGAGACTTTATAAAAAAAAGATTCTACAGTATTATTGATCCTACAAAATTCCCGAATATCACCAAGGACAAGCTTGTTTAGTCAGGAAACACCCTAACACTTGATTCTGATCATACCTTTAGTATGGGCGGGAAACTCAAACTACCTAAAATATAATACCACAACGCCTTGTTAACTTAATCTAAATTAGTTAGGAATTTACGTGTGCCTAGGTAATAACATTAACTCAATATGGACAGAGACTATGGAGGAGAACTTTCCTGGTCTCTATAAATTTTCTTATTCCCCCAAAATCCATCAAAAATGTATCATCTATGGCAGAATATTAAGCAGATAATTGCTAAAAAACCAGATTCTTTCTGCGGGCAAGTATTGTGAGAGCACACCCCATTCTGTTAAAATCTAGTGCAACACTAAGATTAAATACTTACCAGCTACAAAATTCGGCTCATAAAAACGAGTAACTGTCATTGGTGATTAAGTTATCTGTTTTACTCTGTCATATTTATGCTGGATAGCTAGAACGTAGGACGATACCACTGGGTTAAGCTCCTAGATTCAAAATCTGCTGTGAGAAAAATTATTGATTGACACATTTAGTATAAAGAGGGGATTTATGACAAATAAACCGGAACGTGTGGTACTAATTGGAGTAGCTGGAGACTCTGGTTGTGGTAAGTCTACGTTTTTGCGTCGCTTAATTGATTTATTTGGCGAAGAATTTATGACAGTTATCTGTTTAGATGACTATCATTGCTTAGACCGCAAACAGCGCAAAGAAACAGGTATCACTGCCCTTGACCCCAGAGCAAACAATTTTGATTTGATGTATGAACAAATTAAAGCTCTTAAAGAAGGTCATGGAGTTAGCAAACCAATTTATAACCATGAGACCGGAATGATCGATCCACCAGAATGGATCAAACCGAATCATATTATTGTAGTGGAAGGACTCCATCCATTATATGATGAACGGGTAAGAGCATTATTAGACTTCAGTGTTTACTTTGATATTAGTGATGAAGTTAAGATTGCTTGGAAAATTCAACGGGATATGGCTGAAAGAGGCCACCGTTATGAAGATGTTCTAGCACAAATTAATTCTCGTAAGCCGGATTTTGAAAAATTCATTGAACCACAAAGAGAATTTGCTGACGTAGTTCTGCAAGTATTACCAACAAACTTAATCAAAAACGATACAGAACGAAAAGTTTTACGAGTACGGATGCTACAACGGGAAGATAAAGAAGGTTTTGAACCAACCTACCTATTTGATGAAGGTTCAACAATTCAATGGACTCCCTGTGGACGCAAACTAACCTGTTCTTACCCTGGTATGCAGCTTTACTACGGTTCTGATGTTTACTATGGTCGTTACGTGACAGTCCTAGAAGTAGACGGTCAATTTGATAATTTGGATGAAGTTATTTACATTGAAACTCATTTGAGTAAAACATCTACTAAATATCAGGGTGAGATGACTCACTTGTTACTCCAACACCGCGAATATCCAGGTTCTAACAATGGTACTGGTTTATTCCAAGTATTAACCGGTTTGAAAATGCGTGCTGCTTATGAACGTCTAACAGCTAAAGAAGCAAAATTAGCAGTTCAAGTCTAAAACAGCAGTTTGTGTCAAATATCAGGGGGAACCAGGTGTTCCCTCTTTTTTTGTTTACTATACAACAATTTTTAAAAATAGATTTTAGATGATACCAATTCCTATTGGAGTCAGCAATAAAAAGTAAGTGTTAAACGCAGATGAACGCGGATAAACGCAGATTATCTTTCTATTATTATATAGCAATTCGATTTTATTTAAGCTGATTTTAGTGATTAGGTGCGATCGCTTGTCTCGTCGTAGACATCCCATTGTGAAGAGTATTCATCCTATATAACTCATAGCCCCTATCCTTTGTGAGTTATTATATAAACTATGATTGGCGGCAACGTTATGGAAATTCAAAGGAAACTTTAGAGGAATTAAATCAGGTTTTTCCAATTAATCAACCATTACCATCAGTACCTAAATTAGTGTAAGTTAAACTTCTCAACTTTCAAGAACATTTAAACCTATGGCAAGATATTTATGATCATTTAATTGCTGATTTAATGGATGAGTTATAATGCGAAAGCAAAACAATTTGATACTAATGGTCAATTGGCGCGAATTAATGTTGTTTATCAAAAAATGCTTAATCTCATTTGATATGGAGGAATTATAAATGATCTGGGGAAAATTTTCTATTTCCAAATAGAACCAAAAACTGCCAATATCTTACATCCGCGTTTATCTGCGTTTAATGAATGATCCTATCTTTTAAGTAGAGTCTATAAAATATGCACATTTTTTAATACTTCTAGTTATTTATATACTGAGATAAAAGATACTTATTACAAAAACTGTAAATATTGTTATGATTTCAGAAATTAGTAACTGATGTATCTCATCAGCGAAAACATTCTTTCAGGAGGAAATTCCTTTGTCTCGTCGTTATTTATTTACTTCCGAGTCAGTTACAGAAGGTCATCCAGATAAAATCTGTGATCAAATTTCTGATACGATTATTGATGCACTACTCACAGAAGATCCTAGCAGTAGAGTAGCAGCAGAAGTGGTAGTTAATACTGGTTTGGTCCTAATTACAGGAGAAATTACTACTAAAGCCAATGTTAATTACGTGCATCTTGCCCGGAAAAAAATTGCGGAAATCGGGTATACGGACGCAGTTAATGGCTTTTCTGCGAATAGTGCCAGTGTTTTAATCGCTTTGGATGAACAATCAGCGGATATTGCTCAAGGTGTAAATACTGCTCACGAAACCCGAACAGCCGATAGTGAAGAACTATTTGATAAAATCGGTGCTGGTGATCAAGGTATCATGTTTGGTTTTGCTTGTAACGAAACCCCAGAGCTTATGCCTTTACCCATCAGTTTAGCACACCGGATTGCCCGGAGATTGGCAGGAGTTCGCAAAGCTGGTATTCTCCCTTACCTCCGTCCCGATGGTAAAACCCAAGTTACTGTAGTTTATGAAGATGGCAAACCTGTAGGGATTGACACTATCTTGATTTCTACCCAACATACAGCTACCATTGGTGATATTACTGATGATGCTGGGGTACAGGCCAAGATTAAAGCCGACCTGTGGACAGAAGTGGTAGAACCTGTATTTGGTGATATTACCGTTAAACCCAGTGCAGAAACCAGATTTTTGGTTAACCCCACTGGTAAATTTGTCATTGGTGGACCCCAAGGAGATTCCGGTTTAACAGGACGGAAAATCATTGTTGATACCTACGGTGGTTATTCTCGTCATGGTGGTGGCGCTTTCTCTGGCAAAGATCCCACAAAAGTAGATCGTTCTGCGGCTTATGCGGCTCGTTATGCAGCAAAAAATATTGTTGCGGCTGGTTTAGCAGAAAAATGTGAAGTACAGCTAAGTTATGCTATTGGTGTAGCGCGTCCTGTGAGTATCTTTGTTGATACCTTTGGTACAGGTAAAGTAGATGATGAAATTCTGTTGAACTTAGTTAAGGATAACTTTGAACTACGTCCAGCAGGAATTATTCATGTATTCAATTTACGTAACTTACCCAGTGAAAGAGGCGGACGTTTTTATCAGGACGTTGCAGCTTATGGTCATTTGGGTAGAACGGATTTGGATTTACCTTGGGAACGTACTGACAAGGTTGATATACTCAAGCAAGCTGCAAATAAATCTCAATCGGCGGTAACTGCTTAGTAGGTTAGTTAAATTAGGATTGACTGATAATATCATCAAAGTAGGGGTAATTCATGAATTACCCCTACAATAATCATCTATTTTGCAAGCACATTAGTAAGGTGCTTGAGACTGCATAAATCCTGTAAATAAAAAGATTATTAATATCTGACGCACCCTACAATAGATTTTTGGTGTGACAGTTGCGTAAGTTCTGTAAATTAGAACATAGTAAAGGTAAGGAAAAAATAAAACCTAATTGGGAACAAGAATTAAAATATATTAAGGCAGGAGGTGGACAACTTATTCCTGTAAGTGTTGTGTGTGATATTTTTATAGAAAACTTTACAGAGAATTTTTAGGAATTGAACCTCCTCAAGATTTTGAAGAAGGATTTTTAAAATAATTGATTGAGAATAAGAGACATAAAATGCAGAATATAAGATTTACTTTTATTGACCTGTTTGCGGGAATTGGTGGATTTAAAATGGCATTAAGTAATAATGCTGGTTATTGTTTAGGATTTAGCGAAATAAACCAAGATGCCATAAATACATATTGTGATAACTTTGAAATTGAACCTAGTTATAACTTAGGAGATATTACCAAAATTAAAGAATTGCCACACCATGATTTATTAACTGCTGGAGTTCCTTGTCAAAGTTGGTCAATTGCAGGTAAAAATCTAGGTTTTGATGATGATAGAGGACAATTATGGAACGATACAATTTATTTACTACAACAATCACAACCAAAAGCATTTATATTTGAAAATGTCAAAGGATTAGTTGATCCTCGGAATGAAAAATCTTTAGCATACATCCTAGAAAGAATAGCAAAAGCAGGATATTATGCTAAATATTTTGTCATTAACTCCTTTGATTATGGTGTACCACAAAATAGGATTCGTGTATATATAATTGGATTTCAAAAACAAGAGTATTTAGAAAAGTTTGCTTTACCAAAACCAATAGATAAAAAACGAAAACTTGGCGATATATTAGGTATTACATCAAAGAAAAAAATAGATAATCAGATTGTTGAAAGAGATATATTTGGTAATATTATTACTCCTAAAAGTATGAGTCTTTCACATACCAACGGATTTAATGATTACTTTTTATTTAATGACCTGAGAAATGGTCATACCACAATACACTCATGGGATATTATTGAAACTACTCCAAGACAGAAAAATATTTGTTTATTACTACTTAAAAACAGACGCAAAAGTAATTATGGAGAATTAGATGGAAACCCATTATCATTAAAACATTTTCAAAGTCTAGATTCATCAATTACACAAGCAGAAATTGATGAACTTGTAGCATTAGAAATTTTCAAATCAGAAGAATATCGTTTTATGATCAAACAGTCTAATATTGAAGATGATATGAAAAGTTTGACTAAAGATGAAGAAATACTACTTTCATTTATCAACAATGGGGAAATAATAATTGATAATTTAAAAATTCAAAAAGTGTTTAAATTAGAAAAAATATCAATTCAAAAAACAATTGATTCTCTCAAACAAAAACATATTATTGAGTGCGTGGAAATTCGCTATGATTTTAAAAACACCAAAATAAGTACAGGATTATTTGGTGTTAGTCGGATATTTTTACCAACTTCTGATATTTTTCCAACTTTAGTGGCAAGTGATACAAATGATTTTATCACCTTAAAAACAATCGCAGCTATAAATCATCATGACTTTAAAAACAAATTCATCAAAGAAGTTTATGAACCAAGAGAATTTAGAAAAATTACTAAAAGTGAAGCCTGTTTAATACAGGGTTTTCCCCATAATTTTAAATTACCAGAGTCTAGAGCAAGATGGATGAAACTAATTGGAAATAGTGTTTCAGTCCCAGTTATTGATAAATTATGTAAAGCTATCATTGATACTGGTGTGTTTGATAATATTTTGTAGGTTGGGTAGAACGAAGACCAAAACCAACAAATGCGTTGCGTTACGCTGTCGCTTAACCCAACAAAGCAGAAAATGGACAGAGTATTGATAGCAGATAACAGGATTATTAGCCATGAATAAGTTTTTAATTAACTTCTACCAACCTTTATTTTCCATCATTTATATATTTTCTTTGCTCATCGGTTTGGTAACTATAGATATATCTTCAGCAACAGCAGAGAATTTATCTAATCATCTTCTCAAACAAGCACCTATAGAAATTACGGTGAGTTTGGGTAATACTGATAATGAATTAAAATTTGAGCCAAATCGTTTAGAGTTTGCTGTTGGTAAACGGTACAATCTCAAATTAAAGAATCCTAGTTCCCAAAAACATTATTTTACAGCTAAAGATTTTGCTGATGCTATTTGGACTCAAAAAGTTGAAGCTGGCAATGTAGAAATTAAAGGTAATATTCGAGAATTAGAACTTAAACCCGGTGCAGAGGCAGAATGGATATTTGTACCTGTCAAAGCCGGAAAATATGCTTTGAGATGTATTATACCTGGACATACAGAAGCAGGGATGAAAGGTGAGATTGTGATTAGGTAATAATGTCTGTCTGAATCAGAATTTACGGCAAAAAATAAGTTAATGTAAGGATGGATATATTTTGCAATAAATCTCAACAATTTGGCGCTTAATCGCTAAAGTAGCGGTCATTTCTAGGTTTCATGATGAACATTTTCAGCAACTTGCTTTCTCAACCAGTCCAACCAAAACCCGAAAAACTACAACAACGGCGAGGGATTGAAATTAAATCACCCCGTGAAATCGAAATTATGCGACAATCAGCAAAGATTGTGGCCACTGTTTTGAAAGAAATTTCTGAGCTAGTTAAGCCAGGGATGACAACGGCTGACTTAGATGCTTATGCAGAAAAACGTATCCGCGAAATGGGTGCGACACCTAGCTTTAAAGGATATCATGGTTTTCCTGCATCCATTTGTTCTAGTATTAATCATGAAGTTGTCCATGGAATTCCTAGCCATAAAAAGGTAATTCGGGCAGGAGATGTGTTAAAAGTTGATACCGGAGCTTATTATCAAGGCTTTCATGGTGATTCTTGTATTACAATTGCCGTGGGGGATGTGACAACTGAAGCAGCAAGACTGATTAAAATAGCAGAGGAGTCTTTGTATAAAGGTATTGAACAGGTAAAAGCTGGTGTACATTTAGCAGAAATTGCTGGTGCAATTGAAGATCATGTAAACGCTAATGGTTTTAGAGTGGTGGAACAATTTACTGGTCATGGTGTGGGCAGAAATTTACACGAAGAACCACCTGTGTTTAATTACCGTACACATGAAATACCAAATGTAAAATTGCGGTCAGGTATGACTTTAGCAATTGAACCAATTTTAAATGCTGGTTCTAAAAATACTAGAATTTTAGCTGACAGGTGGACAGCAGTAACAGTGGATAATGCTTTATCTGCTCAGTTTGAACATACCGTTTTAGTAACCGATAGTGGTTATGAAATTTTAACTGATAGGACGAAACTTTAACCATGATTTAAACCATGATTTTCGTGATTTTTCCGATCTGGTTAACAACTGACAACTTACAAATAACCAATTAGATTGTTAATTCTGACCAAGTTTTTTGACCAACTAGCCCATCTGCTGATAAACGACGACGGTTCTGAAATGCTTTAACAGCAATTTCGGTAACTGGTCCAAAAACACCATCAACAGGTACTCCATAACCATTAGAAATCAAAAGTTTTTGTAATACTCTCACGGATGTACCCGAACTACCAAAACCTATTATGGGCATAGGTTTTCTCTGGATTGTGGAATATCTTGTTGATGGTTGAATATCTTTTTTATAGGGTTTTTTAGGAATGATGCGGCTATCAGCTAATTCAAGATGGTTACTGGAATTGTATCTTTGTGATATCTGCTTTAATATTTTTTGCTGTCGAAATGAGATCATAGAAGAATGAGTTGGAGGATTTTGATTCATCTGACTAAATTCAGGAGGGGTAGTTTGAGCATGGGTGACTAATGGATTTAATTGATGATTTTTTAAATGAACATCATTTTCTATGATGGAAAGTCTATAGGGTATAAAATGCGGTATATTTATTCGTTCTGGATTTAATACACCCATGATTAGTGATCCGATTGCAGTCATTGTGTTTTATAGCTGTATTGATTAATAGATCTCAAGATTGATATCACAAGGATGATCTGATTTGAGACTAGAGTAATTATTAATTTTATTCATCTATCTGTAGAGAGTTTAAATTATCAAAAATATCTTTAGGGGTTGTACAAAAAAGTTATCTGTGGAGATTAGGGAACTCTTAACTGGGAATAGGGAACAGGGAATAGGGAACAGGGAACAGGGAACAGGGAATAAAGTTGTAGGACTTACGCACGATTCACTGAGTGTTACACTAAGCTTGTCGAAGTGCCTGTCGAAGTGGACGAGGCTTGTATCCCATTTTCGGGGGATAAAGCCTGTCGCCCAGGTGTAAGTCCTAGTAGGGGAGGACGCAAGAAATCCACCACAGTGCTTTCTGTTGGGCAGGAAGCCTACACTGTACCGTCAGGTTAGTATAGGTAGTTCACCCCAAGCTATTAGTAACTGGATGGAAGTAGAAAGCAAAACCTAGGACAGTATAGGCTGCTAGAAGTAATGTTCCTTCTAACCAATTAGATTTACCATCAGAACTAATACTATTAGCAATTAAAACTGATACGGCAACGGCGACTAATTCAAAGGGGTTAAAATCTAAGTCCATGGGTTGTCCAAATGCCCAACCAGCGATGACTAAAACTGGGGCGACAAAGAGGGCAATTTGCATACTTGAACCTACGGCAACAGATAAGGCCAGGTCCATTTTATCCTTCATGGCTACGGTGACGGCGGTAGCGTGTTCTGCTGCGTTGCCGATAATAGGGACTAAAATTACGCCAGTAAATAGGGCGCTCAAACCTAGTTTAGATGTAGCAACTTCTAAAGCATCAACAAGCAATTCTGACTCTAGGGCAACTAATAGAGTACAAGCTAAAAGGACACCACTCCATAACCAGATATTTGGTTTTTGATGGGTAACTTCTTGTTCTTCTTCCGTATCTACTACGCCAACTTCATATAAATAGGCGTGGGTTTTCATAGAAAATAACAGTGTTAATCCATAAACTAGAATTAAAACCACGGCCACAGCTAAGGAGAGATTCTGTACTGTGGTTTCGCTAATACCTATAGAGGTATAGTTCATTGCCGTTGGTAACAAAATGGCAATTACAGCCAAGTTCATGGAGGAGGCATTTACCCGCGCTACAACTGACTCAAATGTTTGTTCTTTGTAACGGATGCCTCCTAGGAGCATAGATAGACCCATTACTAGGAGTAAGTTACCGATAATTGAACCGGTAATACTGGCTTTGACGACATCAATTAATCCTGCATTTAAGGCAACTAGGGCAATAATTAATTCTGTCGCATTACCAAAAGTGGCGTTTAAAAATCCACCCAGGATAGGCCCAACGACGACGGCGATTTCCTCGGTGGCTGTACCCATCCAGGCGGCTAGGGGAAGGATAGCTAATGCTGCGGTGATGAAAACTACTAAATCTCCCCATTCTAAAAAGTGGGCTGCTAGGGATATGGGTATAAACAGTAGCAGAACTGTAAAAATAAGGTTTTTGGTTGACATTTTTACCTAAAGTTTAGGGGATATTGACAGGAGTCCTAAAAATTCATCTGCATTTTAACGCCTATCATATCCACAAAGGATGGTAATTGATAATTAGTAATGATAGGAACAAAATTGAGTTTTGTTTCTTATGTGTGACTAATGACGGATTTTGTGCGAAAACAATTGTAGAAAGGTACACATAGCAATAATTTTATTTATTTGGATAACGAAAATATGACTTTGGCTGCGGAAATATCCAGTAGTTCTGGCTCAATATTACCATTAGATCAAGAAACCAAATCCAGTCCTGAACATGATCCCCTGAAAACTGCTCAGGGTGTTTATGTGACGGTTCATGGCCATTTTTATCAACCTCCTAGAGAAAATCCCTATCTCGATGCGATTGAACGTCAACCTAGTGCTAGTCCTTTTCATGACTGGAATGAGCGGATTCATTGGGAATGTTATCGTCCTAATGCTTTTGCAAGGGTCTTAAATGACCGAGGGGAAATTGTGGGGATTGTGAATAATTATGAATACATGAGTTTTAATATTGGACCAACGCTGATGTCGTGGTTAGAACGCTACGATGGGTCCGTCTATCAGCGAATTTTGGAGGCTGATGCTAAAAGCTGCGATCGCCTCAATGGTCATGGCAATGCGATCGCTCAAGTCTATAATCACATTATCCTACCTTTAGCCAATGAACGGGATAAACTGACACAAATTCGCTGGGGTAAGGAAGATTTCCGTTCCCGTTTTGGTCGTGACCCGGAAGGAATGTGGTTAGCAGAAACCGCCGTAGATTATGCCACCTTGGAAGCATTGGTAGCTGAAGGCATTAAATTTATCATTTTAGCCCCTTCCCAAGCAGGGCGTTGTCGTCCTATCCCCACAGGGGATGATCCCGACAGTCAATGGCATGAGGTGGGAGGTAATCAAATTGATCCTACTCGTCCTTATCGCTGCTATTTGGATGCTCACAGGTCAGCAAAAAAAGCTATTCCCTACATTGATATCTTTTTCTACGATGGTCCAATCTCCCGGGATATGGGTTTTAGCGATGTTGTCTACAATTCCCATCATTTTGCGGGACGTATTGGGGCTGCTATTCGTGGGGATCATCGTCAGTCCCAATTAATTTCTGTAGCTACAGACGGGGAAACTTTTGGACATCACAAAAAAGGAACAGAAAAAACTTTAGCCTATGCTTTTATTGATGAGTTTCCCCGTCATGGTTGGACTGTCACAAACTATGCCCACTATTTGAGTTTAAATCCTCCCTCTTGGGAGGTGAAATTAAAGCCTGTTACGGCTTGGAGTTGCGCTCATGGTGTGGATAGATGGCAAGATGATTGTGGTTGTGGTGGTGAAGGGGGTGTGTGGCACCAAAAATGGCGACGACCATTACGCAATGCTTTGAATTGGCTGCGGGATCAGTTAATTGAGGTCTATGAAGATTATGGTAGTTCTTTGTTTCATGATCCTTGGCAAGCACGGGATGAGTATATTCATGTTATGGGCGATCGCTCTGTTGCCAATATTAGCCGCTTTCTCTCCCACCATCAAACTCATAAACTCCAAGCAGCAGAACAAATAGAAGCTTTGCGCTTGCTAGAAATGCAGCGTCACTCTTTACTCATGTTTACCAGTTGCGGCTGGTTTTTTGAAGAAATTTCTCGCCCAGAAGGCACACAAATTTTACGCTATGCCTCCAGGGCTTTAGAATTAGCTGGCGATGTGGCAGGTATCCAACTAGAAAAGGGTTTTATTAAACGTCTAGGTTTAGCCCCTAGTAATGTGGAAGAATTTAAACATGGTGCGGAAATATATCGTCAATTAGTATTAACTGCCCAAATCGGCTTTAAACAAGTAGCCGCCCATTATGCTATTACTTCCTTATTTGACCATCACAATCACACTGTTTCCGGCAAAGAAACGGATAAACGATTTCATGGTAATCACCAGCGTGTCCATTGTTATGCTGCGAATGAATTAGATTATCAAAAGCAGCGCATGGGCGCATTAACCATGGCTATAGGACATTTACAGCTAGTGTCAGACATTACCTGGGAAAGTGAGAATTTAGTATTTGCTGTCTTGCATTTGGGCGGCTGGGATTTTCATTGTTGTATTCAAGCGTTTACAGGACGACGTAACTATACCCAAACTAAAGAAAAGCTGTTTACAGCCTTACAACAGGCAAGTATAGCTCATGTGATCATCAAGATGACTGAATTGTTTGGGGGTGAGGCTTTTAGTTTGCAAACTTTATTTGCGGAAGAACGTCATCGGATTATGCGGTTATTGAGTCAAGAAACACTGTCACGATTAGATCAATTATATACTCAACTATATAGAGATAATTACGGTGTGATCATGGCCTTTCATCGGGATGGTTTGGAAGTACCACGAGAACTACAAGCAGCAGCAGAAATTGCTTTGGGGCATCGTTGTATGACGACATTACGAGGACTACAGCAAGTGCAACTATCACCGGAACAGGATATGAGCGAAGCCCAATTAAGCTGGAAGTTGATGGGAGAATTGGAAGCGATCGCCACTGAAGCAGAACATCTACGTTGTCAATTAAACATCCCTGAAGGCAACCAAATTCTAGAACAATTAATAGTCCGATTGTTGTGGCAATTATTGTATGATGCCAATAGTAAAATAGATGCAGATATCCAACGTTTAGAACGGTTGATTGGTATTGGTGATAAATTGCATCTTGGTATTAGTTTAAACAATGCCCAAGAATTATATTGGACTTCTTTGCACAGTCAAATATTACCACGGTTAACTAATATTGACAGTGAAGCCGAAACTATTCAATGCCGTCAATTACTAAAATTGGGAAAAAAATTAGCTGTTGATGTTAGTCCTTATTTGGCTAAATTAGCTTAAAGAAATAAAGTGGATTAATTAACAGTAAATGAAAAGTGATCCGTGAAGTTAATACGTAGCCAAATCAAATTTAGCGGCGTATTAGCCTAGTTTATTTGTTCTGACAAAATTAAATTATCTCTTACCAAGAGATGGAAGATTAGAAATATTAATAGCAGTACTACCAGAACTGCTATTAGTATTTCTATTACCAAGAGATGGAAGATGACTGATTAATAATCACGTTACTCAGGCCATAGGTTTGAGAAAGATTGACTGTAGCATTAGGTAATAAGGTTGAATTATTAATTGGTGTATTCACCCTAAAAGTATTATTACCACCTTGACCTTGAACATTTAATTGTGCTGTATTGCGGTTGATCTGAAAAGTATCATTTTTATTTCCAGAAACAATAGTAGTGGCATTCTTTGTTCCTAAAACATTGATGGCCGGAATAACTGTTCCATTCAGCGTTTCATTCAAGATATTCCCATTGTTGTCTACATTCGGAGCGATTCGGAAATTATTAGTACCTTTGCTACCATCAATATTAGTTATTGCATCGGTATTGAGGATAGTAAAGTTATTTGTTCCTTGACCTAGCTTGATATTTAGGAACTTAAAGCCATTATAGTAAATGCCTTGAGCCATACCTAAGCCGATGAGATTTGTATCTTTGACATACTCACCGTCCTAAAGGCGCGGTGATTCTTGACGCTTCACCGACTGATGCTACCGAAGTAGTCTTATTCTGTCTCTGCGTCCGTTTAGAGTCGTGGCAATGCCCTATCCCGACTTTATTTATATTTTTAGCAG
>JBJTTJ010000215.1:0-40228 GCA_046080125.1 Cuspidothrix sp. | reverse complement strand
ATAACTTGGGCTTGGGAATTGAGAAGTGGACCACCTGAATTACCAGGATTAATTCTAGCATCATGTTTAATGATACCATCTTGTTCGTCAAGATTGCTCAAAACACCAGCAGTAAAATTATTTTGATTGTCATAACCAAATGGACTACCAATAGCATATACTGACTGTCCCACTTGGGCTGATTTTGCTAAAGATAATGTGGGTAAATTCTTCTGATTACGAATTTTAATGGCTGCTAAATCTAGACTATTTTTAGCAAAGCCAATTACCTCAGCAGGAAGGCGTTTTCCGTCTTCTAAAATTACAGTTACGGTTGCGGGTGCATTTTGCAAAACGTGAGCATTGGTAATAACTAAGCCGTCAGAACTAACAATAAAACCACTTCCAGAAGATTTACCAGTGTTGATATAAACTACAGATGGACTGGCTTTTTGATAAACTTTAATCCGTGTTTGTTCTTCTGAATTTTGGGTGATGACAAAGTGAGAATGGTGATCTGGTTGGGGAATTGCTAAGGTACTCGGTGATACTAGAACCTGTATGGATAATATAGCAATCCCTGTAACTGCTTTTAGATATGGTTTTGTGTTCATTTGTGAAGGAGGGAGATGGTTTGAGGTAGGGATACCCAGGATGAGTAAAGCGATCGCTCTGTATTGCCATGATTGTAAGCAATATAGACCAAAATCAACCCTACGTTACTATTTTTGTAACAATCAATGTGCATAAACAAAAGTGGAACAAGATCTGTTCAAAAATTAAATAAGAGTCCTATAGCTATAGATGGTCACCAATTTTACCAAAACTATGATCAGCATTAATTTCAATAACTAAATCAACGACTGATGATTTAATTAAGGGATCAATAAATAATTCTGGATGTAAAGAACGCCAAAAATAGTTGACAAAATTTTCAATTTCTGCATCAGTCATCCCAGATTTACCAGTAGCAATCATTTGTCTTTCTGCTTGCTTGCGCCATGTTAATGAATAACGATAATCTTGAGGATGGAGAACGATTAAACTACCTAATTTAGCCCACAGAGGTAAATAATTTTGAAGTTGAGTATTCATATCAGCCGCAAATTGTCTATCTGCATCTGTTAAAATGGGTGGTGGTGCATTCAGAAATCTCTCTGGGGCGATAGGTTTGAGACCCACAAACCAACCTTCAAATAGAAGAATATCTATAGGATTTGTGATAACTTCATCAGTAGTGCGATCGCCAGCACCTCCATAGGCAGATTTGTCAAATCTGGGAACTATCACAGGACTCTTGCTTTGATGAATCCGATCGAGTACACTTAAAGCTAGGTGAATATCGTGGGTTCCAGGCGGTCCGCGCCAAATTAAACGGGAATCTTGTTGGATTAAAGCCAAGCGATCGCTATAAGTTTTGTAAAAGTCATCTAAAGACAAACTTAAAGTTCTATATCCCAACTGCTGGAGAATCAAGCTTAGTATCCTGGTCATTGTGGTTTTACCAGTACCCTGCGCGCCTAAAATCCCCTGGATCAAAGGTTTTCTCAATTGTTGACGGTGCGCTGCAATTTTGATCCCCAAAGGTAGCCATAAATCCCACAATACCCGTAACATCTCCTGGGGTTCGGTTTTTAGGCTCGTTTGACAAAAACGACTAAAATCAGGAAAAACTAATTTCAGTAAATCCCCTCTCCTTTGCACAACTTCAGCCACATTATCAGAGGTGATGCTAAAAGCCTTAGCTCGCACAGGATCAGCTAGTTCTGCTGCTTGCGCTAGTACTTGCCAAGACGTATCCGTTGTCAAAACTTTATTCAGCCACTCCTTATCCATAACATTACGAACCTAGTTTCAACGCTTCTAGAAATAGACTGTAGATAAAACCAACTTTGAGATAGTTGAGTGTTTCTACCCAAAATGCTTGTCGAGCAAAAAAACTCCGACTGTAAAATAGCCTACTGGTAATTTCCGTCAATAAAACTAAAAATCCCGCCACCACAATGTCTAATTCCGCCCTTTGTCCTGCGGTTGTAGATACTGCCGATCCCAAAAAAAAACCAACCAAAAAACTAATTAGTAGTAATGATAACCGTCGCCAAGGATTAAAAAACCATTGACTCAAGCTTCTAAAAATTGTGTCTAACAAGTTGTTGAGACGAGTGTTTTGCATGAGAACAAGTGATGAGTGACATTTAACGGTCAACAGTTATCAATAACTTGGATTCTACAGAAAATCCTATTTCTAATCTATGTCATGATGAAATATTCCATGTATCAGTATCGTAACTTCATTATTGCCTTTTCCGTATTGGGATTAATCGGGATCATAGCAGGATGTCTAGATATGAATATATCTTTTGAATCCACAAATCCCGAAAATACTCCTCCTATAGTTACAAACACCGACAATAATCGGCAGATGATTAACTTAGATACTACACCAAGTAAATCAGTAGAATCAAGTCCCCAAAAAAATCAGACCACGGTTGTAGCCTATCAGGTTAACTCAAATAGCAAAACTAAGGTGCTGGGATCGCTGCGTATGAGCAACAAAACTACTCAACCTGTGCGTCTAGCATTATTGGCCAGACAATTACCTCTGAAAAATCGCTCTGGGGATCAAACTTCTGGTACTCCTGCTCATTGGGATTTTGCACCCGAAGAAGGTAGCGATAAAGGATTACTTTTGTCCTTACCTCAAGGCAATGTAAAGCTAGAGAAGGGTGATATTTTGGTAGCATTTGCTCAAGATGGTTCGCGGCGCTATTGGGGTCCCTATGTCGTTGGGGAAAGTTCCACCCCACAATGGAATTCTCAAACTCAAGAATGGCAATTGGTGTTAGAGAATAGGTGATGGTTGTTGGTTGTTGGTTGTTTGTTGTTCTCAGTCTGAATTCATGAATAATATATTGAGTGTTACCCGTGAAGTGGTTGATAAATGGTTTAATCATCTCGAAAAGTGCCCAGTGCTGGCTGTGGCTGTTTCTTCCCTATGGTTATTGATAATTGGCTGGATAGCGTTTGGTTGGAACTTGGGTAGTGTGGGCTTAATTGATGAAACCGAGCCCCTTTTTGCCGAAGCTTCTCGACAAATGCTCGTAACTGGTGATTGGATTACGCCGTTTTTTAATGGTGAAACTCGCTTTGATAAACCTGCTTTAATTTATTGGTGTCAAGCCATCGCCTATACTATTATGGGTGTAAATGAATTTGCTGCCCGTATACCATCAGCATTAGCAGCAATGATGGTTATTGCTTTAGCATTTTATACTGTGCAGTGGTACTTTGGCAAAGAAGATGAATTAGCACAGGTTACTAACCTACCCAGACGTTATCTTACTGCCGCCATGGCTGCTAGTTTGATGGCACTCAACCCAGAAATGATTGTTTGGGGCAGAACGGGTGTTTCTGATATGTTGCTGACAGGATGCATCGGTTCAGCCTTATTATGTTTCTTTCTGGGATATGCACAAAATCCGCCCTCAATCCTAATAGGTAATTGGCGATTGCCTAATAAATGGTATTTAGCTTGTTATGTTTTTATGGCTGGGGCAATTTTAACTAAGGGTCCAGTAGGTATTGTATTACCAGGATTAATTATGATGGCCTTTGGTTTATATGTGGGTAAATTTTGGCAACTGTGGCGAGAAATGCGGCCGATTTTGGGGATAGGGATAGTTTTACTGTTATCACTTCCTTGGTATATTTTGGTGACTTGGCGCAACGGTTGGAATTTTATTAACGCCTTTTTTATCTATCACAATATAGAACGGTTTACGGAAGTCGTAAATGGTCATTCAGCCCCCTGGTTTTTTTACTTTTTAGTCGTATTGCTTGGTTTTGCTCCTTATGCAGTGTATATTCCTGTTTCCCTAGCTAGAATTGGATTTTGGCGGCGATCGCATTGGTTAAACCAAGCACGTTTTCAACATTTGGGTTTATTTGTCTGTTTATGGTTTCTGGGAGTATTTAGCTTTTTTACAATTTCTGTTACTAAACTACCCAGTTATGTATTACCTTTAATGCCAGCAGGGGGGATTTTAGTAGCACTATTGTGGAGTGATCTTTTCTCCAGTTCACAAAATTCTAATTCTAGTTTTGGCAAATTTTTACGCATCAGTTCTTGGGTAAATGTGGGGTTTTTGACAATTTTGGCGATCGCTCTTTTTCACCTCACCCAAATTGTCGGACCTGATCCTGCTGCTCCTGAATTATACGCACAAATAGCCAATTCAGGAATACTCGAATTTGGCGGGACAATTTGGTTATTATCTACCATAATTTTAGCGATCGCCATTTTAACTCACCATTATCGCCAGATCATCACAATTAATTTAGTAGGATTTATTGCCTTTATCGCATTTGTTTTAATCCCTGCTGCTACGATCATGGATCAACAGCGTCAACTACCATTAAGACAATTATCAACCATAATTCTCGCATCCAAACAACCTAACGAAGAATTAATTATGGTTGGTTTTAAAAAACCAACCGTTACCTTCTATACCCAACAGAAAATTAATTATATTGCGTCCGCTCAAGAAGCTCTAGCATACATTCAAAAACAAACATCCCAAACTAAATCACAATCTTTATTAATGATAGTTGAACAAAGAAAATTTCCCGAACTGAATTTACAATCAGACAATTACAAAAACCTCGCTAGTAAAGGAGCTTACTATCTAATTCGTATTTCCTCAAAAACAGCTAAACAACAAGGTTTCAATTTGTCTTAGGGCTTATTTGAAAAGTCTCTCATGGTCTATAGCAGAGAACAGGGAACACTTCGACAAGCTTTTGTGTATCCCAGGGAACAGAGTTGAAAGTCATGGTATAGTTTTTTGGGTAAATTCTGTATCTCATTCAAGTGCATACCGCCATATCAAATATTTTTACCTCCTCCCTTCTATCTCCTGCTATATTTCCCTAACTTCTAGATAACGCTTGATTGATCTGAGTTAATAGTTCTTCCATGGAAATAGAACATGGCAAAACTTGGGTAGCAATTTGACCAACCAAAGTTCCTAGAGATGATATATATTTAGGCTGAGAATATTTTTCATCATTGCCATAATTAGATTGAGACTGACTTAATTTTTGATCAAGTACCAAAATAGGAGGTAATTTCAACTGTAAATTATTCAATGAATCAATAGCTTTTTGTAATGATTTATTAATGCTAGTTTCATTTAAACAAATCAAAAGTAAATCAACACTTTTATAGTCAACCTGTTGTAAAACTTCTGACCAAGAACTAGCGATAGAAGCTCTAAATCCGGCAGTTTGTAAGTATTGAATCAAGGCTTGAAACCACTCATATCCTCGACTAAGCTGATGATTACGATCATTAAAAGAAGCTTTGCGAGAATGATAACTCTTAACTGATTTACGTTTAACTTCCGGTAAATCATTGAGCATAGCAATGTCTATGACTAAGATATTAACAGGACAATAAATACCGGCAGCAATTTGTAAAACAGATGATAAAGTATCTCCTTGAGGATGATGTAAACAATTGTCTTGATTCAAGGGCGTTAAACAAGGAAATACAGATAGTCCGGGGATTTGGGAAGCTGCTAAAGTAGTAGCAATATCACAAGTTACTAGTGGCAGATTTGCTAATCTTGGGTATTTAATTAATTGTTGTAGATAAGGAAGGGCTGCGGAAACTTGCATATCTAGTAATATGACATCAAACCGCCAAACTCGTGCTAACAAATCGGCTTGATCTAAATCATCTACTTCAATCACGCGATGTTGGCGCACAGAAGGATAAAGAGCAGTTACTTCTAATTCTGGATTGACTAACCTGAGAATCCCGAGGGGGATATTTTTATTATTAGTCTTATGATTATTTTCTATTTCTGAATACCCAACTTCAGGAGACTTTGATAAATTTTCCAGTAGTGATGCTAACGCTGGATGTGTAATGGGTAAACTTAAAAAACCATCTGCCTGTTTAGTAAATGCTTGCTCTTTTTCCGCTCCTGTAGCTGTGACAATAACATGAATGTGACGAGTTAAAATATCGGATTTGAGTAATGTGATTACATCCCAACCAGATAGTAAAGGTAATAAAGGATTTAAAAATATTGCCTTTGGTTGTAAGCGTCGGGCTTTTTCTAGCGCTTCTGTACCTGATCTAGCAATAACCACACGATAACCTAACCCTTTCAGTTGTTCGGTTAATTCCTCAATATATTGGGCTACTGCTTCGACTACTAACACTAATCTTTGGGAAGAAATAGACTGGTATTGTGGAGGATTATTTAAACTTTCCTTGTTTGGTGCTATATCTTCAGAGTGATCAAAAATAGTTGTGGGTGGTACAGGTGGTAATAGCAGTGTAAACTGACTACCTTTACCTTCACGAGATAAAAAACTGACATCTCCACCATGCAACCGCGCTAAAGCTCTAGTCAGAACCAATCCTAAACCAGTACCTTCAAATTGACGGGTGAGGGGATTTTCTAATTGTTGGAATTTTTGAAAGATTAAATGTTGTTGTTGTTCAGGAATGCCAATACCTGTATCCCAGACCGTAAACGCAATCCAACCCTCCCATCTGCTTACCTTTAATCCTATTTCTCCCGATACTTCTGTGAATTTGAAGGCATTGGAAAGTAAATGTACTAGCATTTGTCGCAAGCGTAATTCATCGGCTACCATCTGTTCTAAACCTGGTTCTATAGCTAGGCTAAATTGATGGTGAGATAAGTTTTTATTTTCCCCTTGAGATAATTGTTTACTTTTGTAGGTTTGATGAATATTTTTAACTTCTGATAAAGCTCGTTCACAGACGATTTGAATTTGTACAGGAGTGGGGGTGAGTTCCATCTGTCCTGTTTCCATGCGGGTTAAATCTAAAATATCATTAACTACGCTCATCAAATGTCTACCACTTTGATGAATTAGCCCAGCATAACGAGCTTGACGTTCGTTGAGTTGTCCTAGCTGTTGATCTACAAGCAAACGAGAAAGTCCCAAAACTGCTGTGAGTGGTGTTTTTAGTTCATGACTAATGCATGCTAAAAATTCATCTTTTAAGCGATTGAGTTGAATTAAATCGGCGTTTTTGGCGGCTAATTCTTTACAAAGTTGTTGCTGTTCTGTAACATCTGTGGCTAGTATTAGCCATAATTCTTCTGTATTTGGTGGTACTTCTGATTCTGTTACCCAAATTTTTAACTCGCTACTATCTAAAAGGACTTTCGCAAATTGCCAAATTCTTTCTTGGCCATTTTTGATCTCGACTATACAGGTACAAACACCTTTTTTATTATCTAAAATACAGTGATTAGAGCTACTATTGACAGTTACAGATGGTTTTTTGAGTAATGGTAGGGCTGATGATGACTGAGGGAAATAAACTGTGGGGGAAATAATTTGTTTATTTCTATTCAGAATATTTGGTATTTTATTTTCTTGATTTTGTCCGTAAATATATGTAGATGGTTGGGCTTGTTGTGGAGCAAGTATAGTTTCTACTTCTTTTCTAACACCTTCTGGATCTTTTAATGCTCCTAGTTGTTGCCACCAAGCAGGATTTTGGGTTACTACTTCACCACAACTGGTTTGTAGCATCATTGGCCAAGGTAATCGCGCTAATAAATGTACTATGGATTTGTGAATTTTCGCTTGACTTTGATTACTGGATAAGGGTTTGTTATAGTCGTGATTTACTTCTCTATTGGTTGTGCTAATGGGTATTTTGTCCTTGGCCAATAATTGCAGGAGGCGAAAAATATCCAAGATGCCTAAATATTTGCCGTCTGGGGCCACGAGTATCCAATCTAAATTTCTGCGGTTTTGTTTGTCTTGGTATTTTATATAGGAAATAAATGTTTCTAACTTTTCTGTGGCGGATATAATTTCTATTTTATCAATGAGACGTGTATGGAATTTCGATAAAGGTTGGTTAAGCTCCAGACTTTTCTCATTTGTTTCCGCTGTTAATAATTCTGGTAGTAATCTAGCAGAATATAATAAGCCTATGGGACGCTGTTGTAAATCTACTACTACCAAGCGATCGCACTTTTCTTTGACAAAAATACCCAGCACGGTTGCTAGTGTGTTAGTTTCTAGGCAGATCGGTACAAGTGCTATCAGTTCATCAAGTGGATACTGTATCATCAACATAAGTCCTCTGAGGTCGTTCGACTCTTGGATCACTATCGCTATTGCTCGAAGATAGTTTTTCAACTCAATCCCTCGTAACAATATTGGCAATAGCTATGCCAAATTAAATTTAATCAAGCCCTACACAATACAATTTTAGCTTCCACATCCATAGTCTTCAAGCCAAGTATGAATAATTGTTACGCCAATGGTACTGGCTGGTTTTGGGATTCCCAAGTGGGAACTGGAACTATCTTGACCTAGCTGCTGCTGTTATTGCAACTCATTATCTTGAGATAGTCACAACTACAACAATAATTATGACCCTAAATATCTGCTTTAGAACCTTGAGGAATTATAATGATTTAAAATGGGACAATTCTTTAAATTCGTTCAAGTATCTCATCAAGGAGTAAAATAATGTCATCTATCTTTAACTAGATATGAGTAAAAGCACATCATCAACGAGTGATTACATTTCCTGATTGGATGTTGTATCCAAGATTTGATAGCTTATTCTCTACTACTGACTCCGTAATTTTTCCGATTGATTGGTTCACGTATCTGATTTTGCACGATTCATAATCTATAAAAAGTAGATGTTAGTACCTATATTGTTTTTAAAAACAAAAATAAAACAAATTATTAATAGCCCATTTGCACAACACCAGCAGCCAGGTTTAATAATTCAGCTAGGCAATTTTATTCACAGAAAAATTACTCAATGGTATTATCCATCTATGGTTGCCGCCGATAACCAACTAGCTTGTCTAACACTTTCTCAATCCCAAATATCTCAAACTCTAGCCCTTCAAGATAATTATTTTTTAGCTTTTGGCCAAGAGCAAAAACCATCAATTTTTGAAAAGATGAATGCCGATGAACGAAAAAAACTTTTAGAAGGAATCAAATCAGATTACCGAGAGATTATTATCAATTATTTTATCAGTGATCAAGGATTAAAAGAAAAAATTGATAAATTAATTCATAACTTATTCTATGCTAGTATTCCTATGCCACAAATTATTGAAATACACATGGAAGTAATTGATGAATTTGCTAAACAACTCAGGTTAGAAGGCAGAAGTGATGAAACATTACTAGATTACCGCTTGACGCTAATAGATATTTTAGCGCATTTATGTGAGATGTATCGCTGTTCCGTTGCTAAAATCATCTGAATAGTTTATAAGCCTTAACTCGTAAGGATTCTATCCTAATCAATCCTCAATGACCATAAAATATCCCAAAGAACCAATTTGCGGTTAGACTCATGATGAGTCAGCAGGTGACTCTACCGGAAAAATATGAGTTCAGGTAACTTTCTCCGTGATTTGTCGGCCTATATCTATTTGTTAGGAGCTTATATTGTATGAATCCAGCAAAAAAAACCTATGTTCTCAAGCTTTATGTAGCAGGAAACACACCTAATTCCGTTCGAGCACTGAAAACTCTGAAAACTATCTTAGAACAGGAGTTTCAGGGGGTTTATGCACTTAAAGTAATTGACGTACTAAAAAATCCCCAACTGGCGGAAGAAGATAAAATTCTGGCTACACCAACATTGTCAAAAATTTTACCCCCTCCTGTACGAAAAATAATTGGGGATTTGACAGATAGGGAAAGAGTATTAATTGGATTGGATTTACTTTATGAAGAACTAAATGAAGAAAATGATCAAGAGTAAGATAACATATTAATTTGGTTATTAAAAATCATTTAAAACTTTCTTGATTTTAAAAAATCGGGTTGTACACCCATCTTTAGATAAAAACCATGAGCACCAAAGAACAATCAGAACAAAAAATATCTAGCGGTGGTGTAGAGAAAATTCGGACAATGATCGAAGGCTTTGACGATATCAGTCATGGCGGTTTACCTGTAGGTAGAACCACATTAGTTAGCGGCACTTCTGGCACGGGAAAAACCTTATTATCATTGCAATTTCTGTATAACGGAATCACATACTTTGAAGAGGCTGGAGTATTTGTGACTTTTGAAGAATCACCCAGTGACATTATTAAAAATGCCCATATTTTTGACTGGAATTTACAACGTTTAATTGATGAAGGTAAATTATTTATTTTAGATGCATCTCCTGATCCCGAAGGTCAAGATATTGTCGGTAATTTTGATTTATCGGCTCTGATTGAACGATTACAATATGCTATCCGTAAATATAAAGCCAAACGAGTTTCCATTGACTCCATGACAGCCATATTTCAACAATATGAAGCAGTAGGGGTAGTGCGGCGGGAAATTTTTCGCTTGGTAGCAAGATTAAAACAATTGAATGTCACTACCATTATTACCACCGAAAGATCCGAAGAATATGGTCCAGTGGCATCCTTTGGTGTAGAAGAATTTGTTTCTGATAATGTGGTGATTGTTCGCAATGTTTTAGAAGGAGAAAGGCGGCGGCGCACTCTAGAAATTCTCAAATTGCGCGGAACAACCCACATGAAGGGTGAATATCCTTTCACTATTACTAATGCAGGAGTGAATATATTCCCCTTGGGCGCAATGCGATTAACACAACGTTCTTCTAATATCCGAGTATCTTCTGGAGTAAAAATTCTCGATGAAATGTGTGGTGGTGGTTTCTTTAAGGACTCGATTATTTTAGCCACAGGAGCTACTGGTACTGGTAAAACTTTATTGGTGAGTAAGTTTATTCAAGATGGCTGTATTAATGGTGAACGAGCAATATTATTTGCTTATGAAGAATCCCGCGCCCAGCTTTCACGAAATGCTTATTCCTGGGGAATTGATTTTGAGGAATTAGAACATCAAGGATTACTGAAAATAATTTGTACCTATCCTGAATCCACTGGTTTAGAAGATCATTTACAAATTATTAAATCAGAGATCTCCCATTTTAAACCTAGCCGTATTGCTATTGACTCCCTTTCCGCTATGGCTAGAGGTGTCAGCAATAATGCTTTTCGTCAGTTTGTAATTGGTGTCACGGGTTATGCTAAACAGGAAGAAATTACTGGCTTCTTTACCAATACCACCGATCAATTTATGGGTTCTCATTCTATCACCGATTCCCATATTTCCACAATTACAGACACAATTTTAATGTTGCAATATGTAGAAATTCGCGGCGAAATGTCCCGGGCAATTAATGTATTTAAAATGCGCGGGTCGTGGCATGATAAGGGCATTCGTGAATATAATATCACGGCTGATGGACCAGAAATTAAAGATTCTTTCCGCAACTATGAGCGTATTGTTAGCGGTGCGCCTACTCGCGTTATTATAGACGAAAAGGCGGAACTCTCTCGTATTGTCAAACGATTTGAAGACAAACCGAATTTTGAGGCTTAAAATAAATAATAGTACGATATTTCTTTCCAAATCTTAATATCGTGCTATATTTTGTTTTGAAGACAAGTATTCTGCCGCTAAATTAATATTTTTTGTGTGAGGGGATGCGGTGAAAAAACAGCAATTATTCTATAGTTTCTTACCCGGTGTTACAGCAGCAGTATTAACAACTCAGCCTACTTGGGCTAATGTGATTAAAGTTACTGATGTACCATTTAAGTCTGTTCCTAGTGCGTTAATTGACAACGGTCTGGGAAATTCATTCGCGGACTATAACTTATTACCTAAGAATAAGGTTAACACTAACTTAGGATCAGTCCCCGCCAGTTATTGGAGTCAAGCCAGTACCCTTACTTTTGGGGATCATACTCTATCTCTAATCATAGCTGACAGTCGCCTAGGAATGGCAAGAGAAAATACAGGTTACAAAAATGAAAGTAAATTTGTTACTTTTTCTGAACTATCAAATTCAAATCCTAGAAAACTGATTGCTAGTAGTTCCCCATCTACTAATTTAGGTGATACAGATCAGGAATTTTCCAGTAGTGATACCAGAGTAAGTAAGTTAATAGAAGCTAATCAATGCCCACAACAACAGGTTAAATCCGGGGCGGCTTTGCTTGTAGCTGCTAATAACTGTTTACCACTAACCAGTGGTAATTTGATAGCTCAAACAACTGTACCGACTACATCGGAAGAGACCACAGCACCGTCAACGGAAAATGTTAATTCTGTCCCTAGTCAAGGGGTAGATTTCTCTAGTACACCTGCTACTACTCCTAATAATCTCAATCCTAGTCCTAACCCCCTATTATATCCCACACAACCGGATGAAGTCAAAATTCAGGGAACTCAGGCCATTAGTTTGGCGGAGGCTTTAGAACTGGCTAAACGGAATAATAATGAGTTACAGGTGTCTATATTGGAGTTAGAACGGACTAAGGCAGCATTAAAAGAAGCGCAAGCGACTTTATTACCCACTGTGGATTTAAGTGCGGATGTTACTAACAGTCGTAGTGTAGTAGATACATATAGCGTTAAAAAACAAAGGCAGGATAACCCATTAGCGGACATACCTGACGCTAAGTCTAATACAGACTTTACTGGCAATGCACGCATAAAATATGACCTTTATACATCTGGCAGACGCAAATATACAATTCAAGAAGCAGAGGAACGCATTCGGTTTCAAGAGTTAGATGTAGAAAGACAATCTGAGGAAATTCGTTTGAATGTAGCTAAGGCATACTATAATCTACAACAAGCCGATGAGAACGTAAGAATTTCTCAATCAGCAGTGGAAAATGCCGAGGCGAGTTTGAAAGATGCTAATGCTTTAGAACGGGCAGGGGTGGGAACTCGATTTGATGTGTTGCGATCGCAGGTCAACTTAGCCAACTCTCAACAAGAACTAACAAAAGCTCTTTCTGACCAACAAATTGCCCGGCGCAATTTAGCACCTTTATTGAATTTACCCCAGTCTGTAAGTGTTAGGGCTGGTGATACGGTCAAATTAGCAGGGTTATGGCAACATCCCTTGGAACACAGTATCATCTTAGCCTATCAAAACCGTCCCGAACTACAACAGCAACTAGCACAGCGCAACATTAGTGAATCTCAAAGAAAACAAGCTTTATCAGCTTTGGGACCGGAATTAAGTTTGGTAGGTCAGTACAACTTATTTGATCGCTTCAATGATAGTGTAAACGTCGTTGATGGTTATTCCGTGGGAGTGCAAGCTACCCTCCGTTTATATGATGGAGGGGCAGCAAAAGCTAGAGCAGCCCAAGCACAAAAGAATATAGCGATCGCTGAAACTCGATTTTCTGAACAGAAAAATCAAATCCGTTTTCAAGTAGAACAAGCATACTACACCCAAGCTGCCAATTTAGAGAATGTACAAACATCTGATGTAGCTTTAGAACAAGCCAAAGAATCTTTGCGATTAGCTCGGTTAAGATTCCAAGCTGGTGTAGGTACTCAAACCGATGTGATTAACGCTGAAAATGACCTCACCCGTTCTGAAGGTAATCGCCTCAAAGCAATTATAGATTACAACCGCGCCTTAATAGATTTGCAAAGGGCTGTCACCACGAGAGGTTTAAATCAGTTGCAGAAATCAGGAGGAGTCAGATAAGGGACGGGGAGAGCAGTAGGAGCAAACCCCCCGTGTTTGCTCCTAGCAGGGGAGAGGGGAGTAGGGGAACGGGAATATTGTAAAATAGTCTTCAAACTCTGGTATCAGCCAAAATTCATGACTACAGTTACATCACAAGAGATAGCCAAATTTCGTTCTCATCTGGTAGATGATCCTCAAGCTATGGAAGCATTAGACTTGATAGAGGACTGTGACGGAGATTTGGAAGACGCGGTAATGACTCTGGCTATTCGTGCAGGCCAAGAACCAGAACAAACTAATTCCGAGTGGTTGGCAGGTTTGGCAAAAAAATGGCGGGTCGTAATTTGTGAACAAGAATATCGAGAAGACTTGTTAAATGGGTCAATTCAAGATATGATTGTAGATTTGAGGACAATTCCCACCTTTCCTAACATTCTGGCTACGCCAATGTTAATTTATATTCTCAAACAGGGTGTAAATAATTTTTGTGAACCTTTGGATTGGCTCAAATTAGATCAATCCTGAATTGTAGATACACTTACTACACCAACTAAAATTTAAAATAAAAGTTTAAAATAGATGAATTATCTTGTTGCTGTATTATCAGATCGTATTCAAGCAGAAGCTGCCGATTTAGCCTTAGAAAGAGAAGGTATCAATGGTACTATTTTGGGTAAAGGTTATAAAAGTGCCAATGAGTTTGGTTTAATTGACCCCAAAGAACAAGCCAGAAAACAAGCAAAACTGATGGCCATTTGGTTAGTACCATTTGGATTTTTTGCTGGGTTTACCTTCAGTATTATTAGCGGTTTACAAACCTTTGCCTGGGCTGGAGAAATTGGTAATCATATAGTTGGCGGTATTCTCGGCGCTGGTAGTGGTGCTATGGGTAGCGTCTTTGTCGGTGGTGGTGTGGGTTTAGTTTCTGGTAGTGGTGATGCTTTAACCTATCGTAATCGTCTGGATGCAGGTAAATATTTAATTGTGGTGCGGGGTTCGGAAACTCTCACTCGTCAAGCAACCCGAATTTTACGCCAGTTTGAACCAGAAAATATTCAAGGTTATACTGCTGAATAATGAGAATGCGTCATAAAAACCTGGATGAACCTGGCATATCATCAACAAAATTTCAAGCAGTTACCAATTTAGTTAAATGTTTGAGAATACGTAGCACATCATATAATTCATTTCCAGGATTACGCATTAAAAAACCTTTTGATAAAGCATAACGAGGAGGTTTTTCTGGTAATAATTTGACAAAAATAAATTCGCTACCTGTAGCAATCATGCCAAAACTAGGTTTATCAGGATAGGGATTACCTAACATATAACAGAGAATTTGGGCAAGTCCTTCTTCAATAGAAAATGAGGGTTTTTTTGATTCAATAATCATTACCCAAAATTGGTCTTTTAAAACTAAAATGTCCATTCTTCCTTTAACAATCACGTCTTCATTTGGTACAGCAATATCTATAGATTCTTCTGATTTTACATAAAAAGGAGATAAGTAAAAATCACTAATAAAAAGTATCGGATCTACAATTGCCATGCGGACAACATCTTCTAACAATGGTGGATAATTAAGTAGATTAAAATAACCAGCTTTAACTTTATCTAAAAGTTGTTTATCTAAATCTGTAAGTTCTGGTAATTCTTGTTGCCATTCCCAAAAAAATTGCCCATCTAAAATTAACTCAATGCCAAAATTATCAATTAAGTAACGTAAATTAATATCTCTTGCCGCCAGTATTTGTGTCATAATCTCAATAATTATAATATATTTATATTATACAGCAGTTTTCATCTAGTCAGACCACAATAGAGACGTTCCATAGAAAGTCTCTACAAGGGTTTTGAACTTTGTTTTGTGGCTCATTTGCCTGAAAATCGCTGCATAGAATTTAACCTAATTATAATTAACCTTTGCCCTTTGCCAAAAATATGCTGCCAAGAGAAGAACTTTTAAAAGGTGTTGAAAACCGTGATACCATTGCCCATGTAATTGATCAAGCAGATCAGGCTATAAAGACCTGGGATGTGGTATTAACAGATTTTTTGTCCCAGCCAGAGTTGGCAGAAATTCAAAGGGCATTTAGCCGTTTAACGGAGGTACATTTACTGGCTTGGGGGGGATATCCCCAGGCGGAAAGACAAAGGATTGCGATCGCTCGTTCTGAGTTACCCTTAGATCAGTCTCAAGTTGCAATCGTGGCCTTAGAAATTGCTGGGAATTTCTTATTTGATACAGCAACTCACCGGGATTTTTTAGGGGCGATGCTGGGAACTGGCATTGTCCGGGAAAAAACAGGAGATGTGATTGTTCTGGGTGAAAGGGGGGCACAGGTGATTGTTGTGCCTGAGTTGGTAGAATTTTTGGAGATGAGTTTAAAACAGGTGCGTTCTGTACCGGTGAAAACTCAACCTATTGATATCAATGAGTTAAAAATCCGCGAACCCAAGAAGAAGGAATTAACGACTGTGGAAGCTTCTTTGCGATTAGACGCTGTTGCTTCCGCCGGTTTTGGGGTGTCCCGTAGCAAAATGGTTGATTTAATTGACTCTAATGATGTGCGTGTCAATTGGAAGGAAGTCACTCAACCCAGTTCTCAGGTGAAAACAGGTGATCTAATTGCTATTCGGGGTAAGGGTCGTTTAGAAGTTGGGGAAATTGCCGTTACTAAAAAAGATCGCTACCGGGTGCAATTGACTAGATATATGTAGCAATAGGATTTCAATAACTCGTCGCTGCTGGGAATCTCGTCAGTTTTAATCCGCTTCGATTAATCGCTTTTATACGTAAAGGCTAGTTCTTCCTCGTCAAGTCTATTATGGCAAATCCCCGAGCAAGTGTCAACCCCATATTCCCAATATCTTTGATAATTATGCTTCGGCTATGCTTCAGCACAAGATTTAATATATTGATTGAAAACCAAAATGCCCGTTCCCCGTTCCCTGTCACCTTAGTCTATATTGGAATTGAGGTCATTTTGTATCATCATGTTAGAATCTGGAATTGATCATCAAGACATAAATGCTATTGAATCAGCACAGTTACGGGTAGTGGTGAGCGATCGCTCAAATTGGGGACGCATTCGTATTTATGACGAGGATCGTTTAAGTTTTTTACACAATCAAAGCACAAATAATTTTCAAGTTCTCAAACCCGGTCAGGGCTGTGATACTGTTATGGTGACATCTACTGCCCGGACTATTGATTTAGTCACAGGATATGTATTAGATGATGCTATACTATTATTAGTCTCACCTAACCGCCGCCAGCAGTTGATGGAATGGTTAGATCGTTATATCTTCTTGACTGATAAGGTGAAATTAGGGGATGTAACTGATCAAACGGCAGCTTTTAGCCTCATTGGTCCAGAAAGTCATGGTATTGTGGAGAAGTTAGGGGCTAGAGATTTAATTGGTCAACCAGATGGTAATCACATTTTAGTTGATGGGGCGATAGTTGCAGTGGGTAGTGGTTTAGCATTACCCGGATATACCTTGATTTTGCCCATTGGGGATAAACAAAGATGGTGGGATAAAATATTAACTGATGGGGTGGTAGAATTGAGCGATCGCGCTTGGGAAACATTACGCATATTACAAGGTCGTCCTGCCCCAGATTTAGAACTTACGGATGATTATAACCCCTTAGAAGTAGGTTTATGGCAAACAGTTTCTTTTAATAAAGGTTGTTACATTGGACAGGAAACCATTGCCAGATTAAATACATACAAAGGTATCAAGCAATATCTGTGGGGAATTCGTCTCCATAGTGCTGTTCAACCGGGTACAATCATCACCATTGGGGAAGAAAAAGTAGGTAAACTCACCAGCTATACAAACACACCAGATGGTCATTTTGGACTCGGTTACATTAAGAGTAAAGTCGGTGGTGTGGGGTTGCAAGTGCAAGTGGGGGACACAGTAGGAGAAATAGTTCCTATTCCCTTTGTTTCTCATGAATACCCTTGATTACCGTTTAATTAGGCAGTTTTCACATAGTCAGTTAACATTTTTTCCAACCGTTCCACACTCAGACGAGGAGCAGGACGAGGTATAGGTTTTTCTGTACCGTCATTAGTAAGTAAATACAGTACAGGAATTTCATATTGGTACGCTGCAAACCAATCATCACGAGTGGTAATATCCCGCACTTCTAACTCAAGACTGAGGTTTTTGATTTGTGTTAGTTTTTCCTGCAACCCTTCACAGAGATGACAACCGGGTTTGCTGTAAAGAATTAATTGCATAAGTTGGTATTTAATCAAAGTTAACCGTGACTTTTTTCATATTTTTATAGCACAAGTCCAATCGGAATTAAGATTCAGGTATAGTCAAGCTTAGAAAATACAAGGACTTTTAACCGTTCCACTATGACCGTTACTAAAATTGTAACGGTAGGGGATTTGTCAATCTGTCCATGAGATAGTGAACAACGAATATAGACACTAGAAAACCAAAGAGTAATTGAGGTAAAAGAATGAACACACAGAAATTAAATTCTGTCAATAGCAATTTTTTACAACGACGTTACGGCGTAAGCTTGGGAAGACGTTATGCTTTAGCTGCTGCTAGTGTGATGCTTTTGAATGTTTTTGGTTGGTCATCAGTAGACAATATGTAACTATATTTTCGTTATTTAAACTCAATACTTAAAGAATTATTCACTTCTATTTTTGGAGATGCTTCCGGTGTGATGGGTGCTGCTATATCCCCTGGGAAAGATTCTTCCGCGTCCAGATGTGGTGTTAGAGGACGAATGGCTGTAATGATACTTTTAATGACAACAGCACAGGGGACAGCTACAATTACCCCTAAAAGTCCGCCAATTCTAGCTCCAGTCAAAACGGAAATTAAAATCCAAACGGGGTTTAAGCCAGTGAAACTACCTAAAATCCGGGGTGCAATCAGATTTTCGAGAATTTGCTGCACAATCACACAGGCTATTAATACCCTCACTCCCATGGAAACATCTTGCAGTGAGACTAAAGAAGTTGTCAGGGCGATACCCACAGAACCACCAAAGGGGATGAGTGCCATAATTCCGATTGTTAATCCAAATAATAAACCAAAAGGTACTTTTAGCCACAAAAAGGCAGGAATCAGGGCAGAAGCCATACAGGTTGATAAAATTAATTGGGTGATGAAAAAGTTTTGAAAGCTGAGACGGACTGTTTTGGAAAAAGGCGCGCGAAATTTAGAAGGCAGCCATTCTACTAAACTTTGCCACAGTTCGCCGCCATGCTGTAGGAGGTAAAAGGTTAATACCATGGTCAGGAGGAAATCTAGCAAGCTGGTTAAAGTCACTACTGCTAGATTGAGAGCTTGTCCAGCGATCGCCTTTAGTTGTCCTTTGACGCGATCGTTAATTTGTGAGACTAAGGCATCGAGATTAATTGGTAAACCCAGGTTTTCGGCTTTCTCATTCAGGAGCATTAACTGAGAACGCCCAGAGTCAATTAATTCCGGTAAACGTGCTACCAATTGTTGAGCTTGAGTTAAGGCTAAGGGAAACAGGGTGACACCGAGCGCCAGGAGAATGGATAAAGCTAATAAGAAGACCAAAATAGCCACCTGTTCCCGTTTAGCTCCGTGGGTTTCCATCCAACTGACGGGATAATTGAGTAAAAATGCTAATACTGAAGCTCCGACTAAAATAACTATGAGAGAATGAAAATAATTGAAAATTGCGGCAATAGCCCAACCATTGAGAACTAACAGGGGAGCAAGGAAGGCGATCGCTGAAAATCTCGCTAGGGGTGTCAATGTTTGCCACAAACTAAGTAGCTGACGTGTCTGCATTTTTAAGTAATTACACTATGGAGGGTGGTTTTTGTATTTAATTTAGGCAGTTTATGGGCGGTTAATAACGGGTAAGAGTTAACTGGAAATTATTGTCAACTACCCCGCTTTCTTCCCTCTAACCTAATTAGTAACTCAACTTATTATCTCTAATGAGGGTGAATTTTATTTACTATCTCTAGTTTATGATCACATCAACGAATATGGATAAACCACCTCTAAAACATACAGATAGCTCAAAAACTCAACTAATTCTCTACCTAATTCCCATTATCGGCTTTTTTCCCGCTCTTTGGACTCTTTATGTCTGCCAAGGCAGCCGGGAACAACTGTCTATTAGTCGTTTGTCTGTCACCCTAGCTTTTATCTGGATGTTAGGTTATCTATTGTTAGCAACCGGGGCAACTTCTGATTTTTGGACATTGCGCCTTTTAATCCTCAATACTTTTCTGACTTCAGGTTATTTTCTGGTCAGTGTTTGGTTAATATTACGGGTGCTGCAAAGCAAATCTTACCGTTTACCAGGATTTAGCAATTTGGCACAGCGCCTATGGCGGAAGTATTGACTGGGTAAGAATAACTCTGGACTTTGCCCCTCGGTATGCCAGTAAATGTGATTGAAGATTATGATGTTCAGCAGTTTTTTATAGCAATCTTGATGGGGAGTTGGTTATTATAGTTTGATTTGCTTTAGATGTATTGAGTCAGCACATTTAATTTATTTAAAATTGTACCTAGGTGAGAGGAATTCTGTGACTAGTCAAAAAACATCAGCCGCACAACAAAAAGCCGCAAGTTCTCAATATAATCGCAAAAATCCCCGCCCATCCAAATCCGGGCGGTGGTTATGGTTCGCAGTGGGTATGGGTGGAATTGCCATAGTCTCAGGACTAGCAGGAGCTTTATTGGCGGTTTCTTGGGAAAGTACACCTTTACAACAGGCTGAACTTACTGCCCAGGAAGCGGCCGTATTTGATACTGATCGCATCGCCGGCAATGGGTTACAGTTTTCCCAACTCACTCGGCCTGTTAATATCCTGTTAATGGGTATGAGTGTCCTGCCTCCAGATGTACAAAATCCCCCAACTGATACTAAGGGTCTGGGTTATCTACCCCAAATTAACTCTTTTGACGGTCTTTCTGATGTCATGCTATTGATTAAGTTTGATCCAGAAACCCAAAAAATAGTCATGCTTTCTGTTCCTAGAGATACCCGTACAGAAATTCCAGACCATGGCGTGAAAAAAATTAACGCCGCAAATGTGGATGGTGGTCCGGCTTTAAGTGCAAGGACTATAAGTAATCTTTTAGGTGGAGTTGCTATTGATCGCTATGTTCGTATTAATGTTTTAGGGGTAAGTAAATTAATTGAAGCATTGGGTGGCGTGAATGTCTATGTTCCCAAAGATATGAAATATCAGGATGACTCACAGCATCTATATATTAATTTAAAAGCGGGACAACAACATCTTAGTGGTGAACAAGCACTGCAATTATTGCGTTATCGCCATGATGAACTGGGAGATATTGGTCGGATTCAGCGCCAGCAAATGGTATTACGTGCCTTAATTGAACAAACTCTTAACCCGACAACTCTGACGCGAGTACCAGAAATTCTCAGTGTGGTCAAAGAAAATATTGATACTAATTTATCCGTTGAAGAATTGGTGGCACTAGTGGGTTTTGGCACTCGTATCAATCGCGGCAATATGCAAATGTTAATGTTACCCGGACGCTTTAGCGAAAAAGGTGAATTTGATGCGAGTTATTGGATACCCCAAAAACAAGCTGTTACTAAATTAATGACCCAGCACTTTGGTTTAGAAACAATAAATTTAGAAGATACATCAACTGGTCAACCTAGTCAACTACGCATAGCTATTCAAGATAGCACGGGAAATAAGCGCTCCCAATTACGTCCACTCATCACAACACTTGAAAAAGCTGGATATACAAATATTATGATCTCTAAATCCTGGGGACAACCCCTAGACGTAAGTCATATTGTTGCTCAACAAGGTGATGGAGATAGCGCCGAATCTATACGTAGTCTTTTGGGTTTTGGAGAAGTAAGAGTAGAAAGCACTGGCAATATTAGTTCAGATATTACTATTCAGGTGGGTAAGGATTGGTTTCAAAACCAGGCGATTTTCCAAAATTCTCCATAATCAAAATCTGAGTACAATCGCCTCTATATAAGCCAATTGATAACATCTTCGATCCCCGATTTTCTCAAGGAGTCGGGGAAATGACCCACATTTAATTACCGGAAATGTCTATTAATGACAATGTTTAACTATAAAATTAGAGAAGTTTAAGTAAGTGGACGTGAGATCATCAAAATATGTGAAGAAAAGTAAAATCTCTTTGCCCTCCATAAAGCATGATCGAGATGTTTGTCTTACCATAACGACAATTTTTAAGGCCCACCTACTTAGCTATATTGATCCAAAACTGAAGATAGAAAAAATATGCCAAGGTTCCATTTAAAAAGCAGAAGATTCCAGTTTCTCCGGGGACAAAGATTTATTTTCACCTTAGTGATGGTTTTTGCTTCTTTGTTCCTAAATTTGAATTTTTCCTGGGCAGCAACGGCAGCCAAGTATTACACTGAGTTGAAATTTCCCCCGGTTGCTGCAATTAAATTACCCAAGTATGAAAGGTTTGTACTAGAAAATGGTTTGGTAGTTTATTTGATGGCAGATCATGAATTACCATTGGTAACTGGCACAGCATTCATAAAAACTGGTAGTCGTTGGGAACCAGGGGATAAAACTGGTTTGGCGAGTTTAGTGGGTTCTACACTACGCAGTGGTGGCACTCAAAAACATTCTGCTGATGAGTTAAATCAGATTTTAGAACAACGTGCGGCATCCGTAGAAACAGATATTGGTGAGGCTGCTGGTAGCGCTAGTTTCGAGGCATTAAGTGAAGATGTGGAGATGATATTTGGACTATTTGCTGAGGTACTGCGACAACCAGCTTTTGCCCAAGAAAAGCTAGATTTACAAAAAACTCAAATTCGCGGTGGTATTGCTCGTCGTAATGATAATCCCAATGGTATAGCTAATCGAGAGTTCAGAAAATTAATTTATGGACAGAATAGTCCTTATGCCCGGACTGTGGAATATGCAACTCTGGATAAAATTTCCCGTGATGATGTGGTGAGGTTTTATCAGCAATATTTTCACCCACATAATATAATTCTAGGGATTGTGGGTGATTTTAATGCTCAGAAAATGCGATCGCTCATTCAAGCTAAATTTGGTGACTGGAAATCCTACCCAGAAAGTCCTAAAATCCCACTACCCCAGGTCAAACAGGCAAATTTAGGCGGGGTATTTTTTGTTGACCAACCCCAATTAACCCAAAGTGTTGTCTTACTCGGCCATTTGGGCGGAAGGTTCAATAATCCTGATTATCCAGCCTTGGATGTTATGAATGGGGTTCTGAATGGGTTCGGGGGACGTTTATTTAATGAATTGCGATCGCGTCAAGGTTTAGCTTATTCTGTTTATGGACTCTGGAACTCCCGGTTCGACTATCCCGGAACATTTGTTGCTGGTGGACAAACCAAAACAGAAACTACAGTTCAATTTATCCAATCTCTGCAAACAGAAATTAAACGTTTGCAAACTACAAATATCACGGATAAAGAATTAAATAAAGCTAAGAATTCGACACTAAATTCTTTTGTGTTCAACTTTCAAGATCCTAGTCAAATATTATCTAGGTTAATGCGATACGAATACTATGGTTATCCTCCTGACTTCTTATTTCGCTATCAAAAAGCTATTACAACTACCACGGCAGCAGATGTAAAACGAGTAGCTCAAAAATATATCCAACCAGCAAATTTAGTAACTTTAGTAGTAGGAAATCAAGCTGGAATTAAACAATCATTCACCAATTTATCTACTCAAATCAACACCATAGATATTACCATTCCCAATCCTCAACCAGCAGCCCAGAAATAGAAAAAATTCACCAATCCATAATTAGGGTTTGCTGATACAGCACTTTCTGGTGTTATAAGTTACACCACGGGCGGGCAAGACTTGTACTGGGCCTGTCCTGAGCCTGTCCTGGGCGAAGTCGAAGTATGCCCGCCCCACAAGAGTTTTATTATTAAAATTTGTACCTCATAGCAATGGAAACAGCAGGCTCTCTCGTTACCCTGTGAACCTTTCCACTTGTTGAGAAATATTTCTACTCGTTGACTATCTTCACTTTTCATCAGAATCATGATTTACAATATTTCAGGATTTCACAGGA
The DNA here is from genome assembly GCA_046080125.1 of Cuspidothrix sp. Lineage (GTDB taxonomy): Bacteria > Cyanobacteriota > Cyanobacteriia > Cyanobacteriales > Nostocaceae > Cuspidothrix. The sequence goes on along the minus strand of JBJTTJ010000215.1, from coordinate 16,593 downwards.
TTTTTGTCAGAATCAGGATGTCCAGGATTTACAGGATGTAGCAAAGGCAAAAAACTGAAGTTTTACGAAATTCATAAGTTTAAATTATTGTATGTTTAAAATTTAATAAGTTTTTCTTCAAAAAAATTCTTTTTTTAAGGGTTGCTTTCGAGGCACGTGTGCTATAATAGCTATATTATTATAATGGGATGTAAGCAAAATTTTTATTTAGGGACGCACTCCCATTATAAAAATATCACCCCTAGCGGCAAAAGTCAATGGGGTCGAACCCCAAAAAACAAAATTTTTTTTAATTTTTTTAAAAATTTAATTTTTTTTTTGCTTTTATAAATCCTCAAATTCTGGACATTATCTCGACTTACTTCGATAACCACCTGACTCAGACAAAAAAACTATAACACAAACCAACATCCTGTAAATCCTCATTTTGACATTTTCCTATATTTCCACATATTGCCAGCGTTTGGTTGCTTGGGATTCTCGACAGATTAAAATTCCAAACCATTCTAATCTTTCCAGATTTTCGGTAATAGCATTTTTATATTTTCCACCATTTTTGAATTGAGCAGCAATTTGTTCCACAGTCCACTCGCTGGTATTGGTGCGGAGTAAGTCGCGGATAGCTGCAAGTTGGTCTTTTGGTTGTTTGGGAAAAGTTTTTTGTTCGCTGGGAATAATCACGGTTGCTTCTGTTTCCATGACTTCCGTTAGTAGTTGTTGAGTAACTTCGTATGGTGCTTGATATTCTGGACGCAACCAGCGAATTATTCCGTTACGTTCTTCTTCTGCACGTTCAGCATTGAGGGTAACTAATCGTTCTAAAATTATTTCTTCAATTTCGGCTTTTGTTTTTTGATTATCTTTTAAATCTTGCCATTCATAAGCATCAAAAACGGCGTTATCTAATTCGTCATGAATTTGTTTGAGGGTGGAAACTAAGGCTTTATTATTATATGTTTTATCTGCGTCGGTAAATGTTTCACCTTTGCGGAGTTTTTCTAGGAGGTTATACATTCCTGTAATTGTGATTTCGGGATGTTGTGTTTGCACTCGTTTACGGTGGGAGTCTAATCTTTCTCCTAATTCTCGGATTTTCTGTTTTTGTTCTGGTGTAGGATTTGGAAAAGGGAATTTTCCAAAACAATCAGAATGGTTATAATTAGAATCATTACCAACTCCAAGCCATGCACCTGTTTTTAATGACCATATTAAATGAGGTACTGATGAAAGTACAGCAAGATAAAAAGCATCATCTAATCCAAAAGCGATTAATTTAGCATCAGGTAAAATGTCATTTTCTGCAAACATAAAAACCCGATGTTTTGCAGTCCGACAAGTAACTATATAGCGTTCTAAACCATTTATTGCATTACGAATTTCTTGGTTAGAACGTCCAAAAAGCCACCATTGTTCCCGACGTGCTTTATCTTTCATTTCTAACCGTTTAGGTCGAACAAGTTCATAAATTCTCTGATATATATATGGATATTGCATAACCTGAGATTCATTTAAACCATATAAATCAATAATCCTTAAATTACGAGGTTTATCGGTAATATCTCTACCATTACGATATCGTTTAATTAAATGAATTGCTGTCGGTTCTTGTTGAATAAGTTTTAAATATTCTGCTTCATTCAAGTGGAAACCTTCACCTAAAACAATTACACCTTGTCCACTTAATCTAGAATTTGCTGTTAACTTAAATGCTGATACCACATCTACACCAACGCTTAAATCTACATTAATAAATCCTTTGGATATAACTAAATCAACAATAGTTACACCATCATCACTTTCCACTTCTTTAACTACTTTTGCTAACACTCCCTCATGTTTTCCAGATTTTACTACAGTCATCGCAATTCTAACTGCTGCACCATCTGTAGTATCTATCCAAGGATGATCAGGAATTGCAAATGAAAGAGATACTGAATTATTCCCTGATAAGACTTTAAGTAAAACTATTCTGTTAAATGTTTGAGTAATACTATTAGTTGTAATTAAACCAAAACTTTTTAATTTATCTTCAAGAACTAATTTAGCTGAATAATGCCACCAATACATAACAAAATCAACGGTATCAGGGACATTTTTATAAGCTTGTCTTTGTGCTTCAACATAACCATCACCTAATCTATCTCTCATCCTTTTATTACCAATAAAAGGAGGATTAGAAACAATATAATCTGCATCTGGCCATATAGCAGGACGAGGATTAAGATAACGATAAATAGGAATTTGATCACTCGCATCTGGAACATCTTCCCCCGTCACAGGATGCTTGATCATTTTTCCACCCCAGCGAGTTTTTACCTGACCAGTTTTAATATCAATATCTAACTCTTTCCCATCATAATCTAACACCGCATCCCGAAATTCAATATTATGAAAATCCTGTAAAATCGGTTCTGGTGGTGGTGTAGTTCCATAGCGTTTAAAATGCCATTGTAAATAACCAATCCAAATTACTAACTCTGCAATAGCAGCCGCTCTAGGATTAATTTCAATCCCTAAAAATTGCGAGGGGTTTACCTGTTTTCTTCCTGCTAAACGCGGATCAAATTCCTCTAATAAATTCGTTGTCACCTCTCCCAAAACATCCAGCAAACGCGTCTGTACTTCTTGCTCCAATGTCTTTAATAAATCTAATGTTACATATAAGAAATTACCCGAACCACAAGCAGGGTCAAGAATGCGAATTTGTTGTAATTTCTCTAAAAATCCCCGCATCTCATGTTCAGCTTTTTCTATTTGCGCTTTTGTCGGTTTTTGCTGTTTTTCTTTCAGAGTTAAAAACCGATCAACTTCTGATTCAACTAATAACCATTCTGACCGTAAAGGTTCTATTACCAGCGGACGCACTAACCGCTCTACATAGGATCGGGGTGTGTAATGCGCTCCTAAACTTTTCCGTTCTTTACTATCTAAAGCTCTTTCTAATAATGTGCCAAAAATCGCCGGTTCTACCTCTGTCCAATCTTTATTTGCAGCTTCATACAGCACTTCTAATTGTTCTTTAGGTAAATCAAAAGCTGTCGCATCAGCAAAAAAACTACCATTAAATTGGGGAATTTCATCAAAGTTAAATTCCCCCCCTGTATTCATCACTTTCCACAGTCTTTCAATCTGGGTTTTAAAGGTTTTGGGTTCAACCAACCACCTTTCTTTTAATGCTTTAGTAAAAACTTCTCCTTTTAATAATTTTACATCTTCTGCAAACATGGTAAAAATGCAGCGCATGAGAAAATTTGCGACTTCTTGGGGTTGGTGTCCTTGTTGTTCTAACCACCGCGCTAATTTAGCTAAGGTATCCGCAACTTCTCTTGTTACCCGCGCTCGATATTTTTCCGGGTTGAGATTTTGCGGATCATTAAATATTGCAACAAAGCGATTAAATACTTTCTCGTTTAAAAGCTGATCAAGATCAATTTTTTCTCGCGCACCATAACCACCATAATTACCACTAAAACTCATCCAGATTTCAAAATGTGAACCAATATCACAGGTAATTAAAAAGGGAGGTTTACTTGGTAGAAAGGGTGTATAACTTTGAGCTTGATAAAAAGCTTTTTCCATCGCTATATCATAGGTTTTTGTCCCGCGTTTCGCTGTTCCCCGTTTAGCTGCGTTTCCCCCTTGTTTAGCTTCAATTAAAAAATGTCCTTCTTTATAAAAGTCCGCAAAGTTGGTGGTGACTCCATCTTTGTTAAATATTTTGATGTCTTTATCAAAACAATAGCGATCGCCTGTTATACTTCCTTTAGGCTCTGGACGTTCTACCCCCAAAGCATCACAAAGTTCTAAAAAGAAACCCTGGTAATTTGCTCTCTCGTTACCCTGTGAACCTTTCCACTTGTTGAGAAATATTTCTACTCGTTGACTATCTTCACTTTTCATCAGAATCATGATTTACAACATTTCAGGATTTTACAGGATTTTTGTCAGAATCAGGATTTACAGGATGTAGCAAAGGCAAAAAACTGAAGTTTTACGAAATTCATAAGTTTAAATTATTGTATGCTCAAAATTTAATAAGTTTTTCTTCAAAAAAATTCTTTTTTTAAGGGTTGCTTTCGAGGCGGGCGTGCTATAATAGCTATATTATTATAATGGGATGTAAGCAAAATTTTTATTTAGGGACACACTCCCATTATAAAAATATCACCCCTAGCGGCAAAAGTCAATGGGGTCGAACCCCAAAAAACAAAATTTTTTAAAAAATTTAATTTTTTTTTAATTTTTTTGATGTCCTGAGAAATTGAAGAAACTAAGTATCTAGGTAAAATTAATTGCACGTATATTGAAAAAAATCTCTGTAAACCTTCCCTGTTCCCTATTCCCTCTCCTGACTATAAAATTCATTTTGCACGACTACTTAAAATCCTGTAAATCAGATTCCTGGCTTCTTTAAAGAAGTCGGGAATCTGAAACCATTACCTATTTCCCGTCACCTTCTTCCTGGGAAACCAATCATCTAAAATAGCGTAGAACACAGGTACAACAAGCAAACTGAGAATAGTTGAACTGACCAAACCACCGGCGATAGATACGGCCATAGGAGAGCGTAATTCTGAACCTGCACCCAAACCTAAAGCAATGGGAACCATCCCCAAAATAGTTGCCGCAGTCGTCATCATAATAGGACGCAAACGTACAGGACCAGCTTTAAGAATGGCATCAGTTTTTTCTAATCCAGCATCCCGTAATTGGTTAATGTAATCTACAATCAGAATTGCATTTTTATTAGTAATTCCTAACAAAAACACAAAACCAATTAAAGATATCATTCCAAAATCACTCTTAGTAAACAGCAGTGCTAACAAAGCACCCACAATTGCTAAAGGCAAAGAAAGACCAATAACAATGGGGTCTACCCAACTTTTAAACAGCCAAATCAGCACCACAATAATACACAGTGCCGATAATCCTAAAGTTGTGCCAAAACTGCCGAAAACCTGATTTTGACGGGCAGAATCGCCCCCTAAATTCAAAGAAACACCCGCAGGAATTACCGCTTTAGCTTCAGCTATAACCTTATCAGTCGCATCACCTAAAGTTAAATTTTCCCCCAGGTTAGCACCAATATAAACTACTCGCCGATTATTCAACCTTTCAATGTGAAATTCATCAGGTTTTTCCCTGTTCCCTATTTGCAGAGATTCACCTGTAATAGTCACATCAGCAAAACCGGATATGTTCTCAATTCTTTCTTTCACCGCTTCAGCAGCCCTAGTCAAAGCCTTGAGGTCATCACCCTGTAAAGCTACTTGCAAAGGTTTTTGCCCACCCGTGTCAACAAACTGAATATCCTCTACACTTGTGGTTACCCCTGCCAGTTTTGGCAAAGCCTCTCGGAGTTGGTCTTGTACCTGCGCTGTTTTCAGTTCTCGCTCTTCCTTGAGCTTAATGTACAGCATACCCTTGTTCGGCTCACCTTCACGAGAACCAACAGTTGTAAAGACCGTGGCCACTGCGGGGGACTTTCTCACCACTTCTTCCAGTTTCCTAGCAACATCCAAAGAATCGTTTAAAGGATTAGGAATGGGAATAGAAGATGATGAAGCAGCCAAAGCCGCAGCAGACAAAGAGGAATTTCCTAATTTATCTTGTTGTCCCGTTTGTCCTACCAGTCCTCCTGGTTGTCCTAGTTCTCCTGGCTTTCCTTGTCCAAGACCCACAGGAAGACTAGGTAAAGGAGCAGTATAGACAATATTAAATTCTCCTCGGTCGAGTTTGGGAATAAACCCTTTGGGAACTAGGGGAATCAGAGCAATACCAGCAATCAAACTACTTACAGCCAAGCCGACAACCATCATACGGTGCTGCAAAGACCAGGTTAACAAGTTTCTGTAGGCTTGGTCAAATTCTGGCCAAATTTTACTTTGTTTTTGAGGAGAATTGGATGGTTTAGCCTTGAGCCAGTAAATAGCTAACACAGGTGATAAAGTCCGGGCTACCAATAAAGATGTCAGCATGGCAGCAGAAACAGTAATCCCAAAGGGTTTGAAAAACTCACCAATGACCCCACCCATTAACCCGATAGGCAAAAATACCGCTACGGCTGTAAAAGTCGCAGCAGTGACTGTTAAACCAATTTCATTAGTAGCTATCAAAGCTGCTTCGCGGGGAGTTTTGCCTTCTTCAATATGCCGCATGATGTTTTCTACATCAACTATAGCATCATCAACGATTGAACCAATGACTAAAGCTAAGGCTAACAAGGTGATGGTTTCTAAGTTAAAGCCATATATCGCCATCACGATAAATGTCCCTAACAAAGATATGGGAATAGCTAAAGCCGAAATCAGGGTAGCTTGCCAATTCCATAAGAAGGGAAAGATGACAACTACCGACAGGATGATTGCTTCTATTAGTGCATCTATGGTTGAATGGGTGGCATTACGAATATATTCGGCTTGGGTAGCAGCTAAGGTCAGGGTGACATCTTTTAAGCTAGACTTCAGCTTTTGTACTTCTTTTTCCACCCGACTCACCACTTCTAAGGTATTAGCATCACCTTTTTTAATTACCTGAAATGCTAAAGCCTCTTTACCATTAAACCTCACTAAAGTCCCGGCCGGAGGTATTCCATTAGTTACCGTTGGTGGTGGTACATTGTTACCATCCCCCAACAGGGAGACTTTCAATACTCCTGGTAATTTAGCTATGCTGGGAACTATTTTATCTTTTGCTAGTTGCCGTAAATTATCAAGATTCCTAGTAGAACTTTCAATGGCATAGCTAACAGCCGCAGATTCGTTTAGATTCAAGGGAATGATTTTTTTATTGGCATTTTTGGGTAAATTTAACTGATTGACTATTTGGGTAACTTTGCTAGTTGCAGTTTCTAAATTTGTGCCAACAACAAAAGAGGACACTACCGCAGTTTGACCAGGATAAGTTGATGAACGAATACCTTCCAGTCCTGCTACTGATTTTAGACTTTCCTCTATTATTTTCGTCAGTTTTTCTTCTGTTTCTAGGGCAGATATTAAGGGCGCTTGGGCATTTACCACCACCACCGGAAAGGTGATGTCTGGAAATAAAGCATACTTAAGAGAACTGAAGGCTAGAATACCAGCAACCGTTACACCTATCCAAAAACACACTGTCAACCAAGAAAACTTAATCGCTAATCTGGAAATATTGAAGTTTTCGCGTGCAGATTCTGAGTTATGATTCCGTACCATCGGCAAAAATTATCTTAGTCATGGGTCTTTAGTTATCGGTTTTTTGATTACTGACAACTGACAGGTTAGTATAGAACTTCTGGAGTCAAAATGGTTGTATAGGTTTACCAATATAGCAGGAAGCTGGAGGTAAAACTTGGTTTATGTATAGGGTTTAATTTAGATTCTGTATATGGGGTTGCATCCAAATAAAATACAACTAAACGCAGATAAACGCAAATAAACGCGGATGATAAAATCTGTATTATTTAAATATAAATTACAGGTTAAATTTAAATTGCATAAAATCACATGAAATTACAAGCAATATCAGACCTCAAAAATAAAATTATTCTTAGTGATAATTTATCTATACTCAAACAAATAGAAAATGACACTTTTGATTTAATCATTACTTCACCACCATATTTTCAGCAACGTAATTATGGAAATGGTGATTTAGGTATCGGTAATGAAACAACTGAATCAGAATATTTAAAAAACATCCTCACAGTTTTTTCGGAATGTGTGCGCGTCTTGAAAACAACTGGAGTAATAGTTTTTAACTTAGGAGATAAATATATTAACGGTAGTTTATCTCTAATTCCTTATAAATTTGCAATTCAAGCTACCCAAAATCAAAATATTTTTCTGATTAATCAAATTACATGGTCAAAACTTAATCCGACACCACGTCAAGACAAAAGAAAATTAATACAAGCTACAGAACCTTTTTTCATATTTGCTAAATCAAAAGATTATTACTTTAATTTAGATAATTATTTACAACACTTAGATATTTTTAACAAAGGTATTAAAAGTAAACCTTCTGATAAATTAGGTAAAAAATATCTGGAATTAATCAAAAATTCTGATTTAAGTGAAGAACAAAAAAATCATGCTATTAAAGCATTAAATCAAGCTATTTTAGCAGTACACAATGGAGAAATTGAAGGATTTAGAATGAAAATTCATGGTGTACATAAATTAGCTTATGGTGGACAAGATGGAGGAAGAAATAATCAAATCAAGAATAATGGTTTTACTATTATTAGAATTTTAGGAAACACGATGAAAAAAGATATCATTGAAAGTCCCGTGGAAATTACTAAAAATAATCATCATCCAGCAGTTTATCCTCTATATATTATTCAAGAACTGATTAAATTATTAACTCAAGAAGGTGATTTTGTTCTTGATCCTTTTTGTGGTAGTGGTACAACTTGTATAGCTGCTAGAAACTTAAATAGAAATTATTTAGGAATTGAAATCAATCCTGATTATGTAAACTTAGCTAATAACCGTATGGAACAATCTGATTCTCAGCAGCAGGAATTATTTATATGAAATATGATTATAATCAAGAAATAGAAAGATTAGAAAAATCCTATCAGTAAGCACTTGAATTAGTTGAAAATCAATCATTTACAGAATTTGATCAAGAAATAAAAAACTTTTTGGGAAATTTTCTCTTTAAATAACTTAAATCAATGTTATGCGGAAAATGAATCAGAATATACATTAGAATCAATCAAAGAATATAATCGTGATTATCAAAAATTATCTCACCTTGTCTGAAAAATATTCTGCACCATTTTCTTCTCTACCCTATCAGCAGCATTATCCAACTCTATCACCTCACCATCACTCAAAAACCAACCCAAAGCCCCAATATTCTCTTTTGCTTGTTCCACACTTTTAGCCCCAGGAATGGGAATTGTGCCTTTACTAATACACCAATTAATAGCAACTTGAGACATAGTTTTATTTCTCGTCTTTGCTATTTCTTGCAAACAACCTAAAAGTGGTTTCATTCCTGGTAACAACTGCTTACATAAAAACCCGCGAATACCTTGAGGAAACTTGCCATTTTCCGAAAACTTCCCGGTTAATAAACCTAAACCCAAAGGACTATAAGCAATTAATTTAATTTCCAAATCATCACAAACATCCTTTAAACCTAATTCGGTCACTGGATAGGTAGATAAAAGGGAATATTGAACCTGTAAAGTTTTAATAGGTATACCTCTTTCCTGAAATCTTTTATGCACCCATAACAGTCTTTTAGTTCCATAATTAGATAAACCCACACCCTTTACTAAACCTTGCTCATATAAATCACCCAAACCATCTAATAAACCCACCTCTTGCCAAGGTGCATAATTAGCTGTTGACCAGTGCATTTGCACCAAATCAACATTTTTTCCTAATCTTTTTGCTGAAGCTTGACAAGCTGATATAATTGAATTTCTTGTCCATCGCCAAGGGTAAGCAGCCAACTTAGTGGCAATACAAATATGCTCGTGATTTATGCCCTGATATGCTTGGGCAAACCTGCCTAAAAGTAACTCACTTCGTCCCTTTAACTTACCAGTACCGTAGGAATCTCCCGTATCAAATAATGTAATCCCATTACTAACACAGAGATTAAATACCTCCTGTAACTGGTTATCCATACTTTCATTGTATCCCCAGAGCAGTTGGTTTCCCCAGGCCCAAGTGCCGCAACCCATGAGAGGCAGATTTAATAAATTGTTAGTTAGCATAATTGAGAAAAACTTGCCAATTGTTATAAACTAATTATTTAGGAATAATACCAATTATCCATAAAGGTAAACAGAATAATCATCATCTTTATTTATCCGCGTTTATCTGCGTGTATTTGCGTTTGAATTTCATTTTAAAAATGTCACAAATATCAAAGTAAAAACCAAATGCCCATTATCATTTGTCCAGGAATGCACGCACCGGAATTAACCCAAAGCTTTATCGAAGGGTGCTTAAATCAATCTGGTGAAAAACCAGTAGATATACTGATTTATCCCGGACAAGGTTATTTAACTTTATCAACATTGCATATTCTACATTTTTTGTGCGATCGCCTTGGTAATAAGTTAGAATCCCCTGTTATATTCTTATGTTTTAGTGCTGGTGTCATTGGAGGTATAGGTGCGGCCACGGCATGGCAACTTTTGGGAGGTCATCTGCAAGCCTTCATTGCCATTGATGGTTGGGGAGTCCCCTTAGCTGGCAATTTCCCCATACATCGTTTAAGTCATGACCATTTCACCCATTGGACTTCAGCTTATCTGGGTATGGGAGAAAACAACTTTTACGCCCAGCCAGCAGTTGAGCATTTATCAATGTGGCACTCCCCCCAATCTGTCCCAGGCCAATGGGCCAATCCTTCAGTTGGTTTCTCTCCACCCAAAAGCTACCTGACTGCATCTGAATTTCTCAATTTCCTACTAGAACGCTATAAAGAGAAATAGTGATTATTTATTCCCCATTCTCAAGTATCTGATGCTTCCCTCTGAACCTACTGCTGTTAATAACGGTTTTACCGCACTGCTTAAAAACCGGGGTTTTATGCTCCTGTGGATTGGTCAACTAATTTCTCAATTAGCTGATAAAGTATTCTTTGTACTAATGATTGCCTTACTCAAACTCTACCTACCCAGCAATGAGATAGACGGCGACGCACGGTTCTATTTATACATGGCCTTTACCCTGCCGGCAATATTATTTGGTTCTGCTGGTGGTGTTATCGTTGACCGTGTACCAAAAAAACTAGTTATGGTAGGTTCAGATATGGTGCGGGGGATATTCATGATATTAATTCCCTTCCTACCACGAGAATTTGGGATACTTTTATTCTTCACCTTTGCTATATCCACCGTTACCCAGTTTTTCGCCCCAGCAGAACAAGCATCAATTCCCCTGTTGGTGAGAAAAGAAGGTCTAATGGCTGCTAATGCCCTATTTAGTAGCACCATGATGGCCGCGTTAATTATTGGTAACGCGGTGGCTACTCCCATGTTAAATTGGCTTGAAAGTTTAAATAAAGGCTTTGGTAAAGAATTGGTAGTCGGCGGCCTATATCTCATTTCCGCCGTAATTATGATGCCAATTCAGTTTCGAGAACATAGACACATTGACACAACCATAGTAGCAATTAATCCCTGGGCGGAATTTGTCCTAGGACTGCGCTATCTCAAACAAAATCGGCTGGTGTGGAATGCCATGCTACAAATTGTCACCTTATACTGCGTATTTGCTGCCCTGATAGAATTAGCCATTGGTATGGCCGCAAGATTGCATTTAGCGCCAGAAGAGTTTAGCTCCTTCGTAGCGGCAGCTGGGGTGGGTATGGTGATAGGTGCAGCTATTCTCGGACATTCTGGCCATCGTCTCCATCATAAACCTTTGCCCTTAATGGGATTTTTGATGATGGCCTTTTCCTTGGGTTTATTCATTTTTATTGATAACCAACCCCTAGCATTAGGACTGTGCATTTTCTTGGGCGTAGGTGCAGCTTTTGTCAATGTGCCAATGCAAACTTTAATTCAGCAACAAACACCATCAGAAATGCACGGTAAGGTTTTTGGCTTTCAAAATCATGCCATTAATATTGCCCTCACCGCACCTTTGTTAATTACCACCAAGTTAGTTAATGCCTTTGGTTTGTCCGCCGTTTTATTAGGAATGAGTATAGCTGTAGCAGCTATTGGTATGTGGACTTGGCAAAATACGCGCCGGGTCTTGCAAGATGTAATCTAAAAATTGTAGAATCAAAATCCTATTCTCAATGCTGATCAATCAAGCTTTCTATGCAATTGTGATAATTTTTAACTTAAAATGAGATTTTAAATACAAAATCTAGGCGTTAATTTTAGCTATACTTTGAGGTTAACCGTGGTTTCGTCTTCTCAAATCAGTCTCCCACAATCTGAAAATCACAAACAGTCTGCTATCTCTAATTCCTCTGTCACCACACCCCAACGGGCATCTGGTGGTTTTGCTTTGATAGACAGTCTCATCCGTCATGGTGTTGAACATATTTTTGGTTACCCCGGTGGGGCAATCCTGCCGATTTATGATGACCTCTATAAAATAGAAGCATCGGGGACGATTCAGCACATCTTAGTTAGACATGAGCAAGGTGCGTCCCACGCAGCCGATGGTTACGCCCGTGCTACTGGTAAGGTAGGGGTATGTTTTGGTACTTCTGGTCCGGGAGCAACCAATTTAGTTACGGGAATTGCTACAGCCTACATGGATTCTATTCCTATGATTGTTGTTACGGGACAAGTACCACGGGCAGCAATTGGTACAGATGCTTTCCAGGAAACAGATATTTACGGGATTACTTTACCGATTGTTAAACATTCCTATGTCGTCCGTGATGCCAAAGATATGGCACGGATTGTGGCTGAAGCTTTTCACATTGCCAGCACTGGTAGACCAGGACCGGTTTTAATTGATGTTCCCAAGGATGTGGCTTTAGAAGAATTTGATTATGTTCCTGTTGCACCGGGTTGTATTAAGTTACCGGGCTATCGTCCCACAGTCAAGGGAAATCCTCGGCAAATTAACGCCGCCATTCAATTAATCCGTGAAAGTCGCCGCCCTTTGTTGTATGTTGGAGGAGGGGCGATTGCCGCTAATGCCCACGAAGAAGTCAAACAACTGGCAGAATTATTTAATCTCCCCGTGACCACCACTTTAATGGGTATCGGTGCATTTGACGAACATCATCCCCTGTCCTTGGGAATGCTGGGAATGCACGGCACTGCTTACGCTAACTTTGCTGTCACAGATTGCGATTTATTAATTTGCGTTGGCGCAAGATTTGATGACCGTGTGACAGGTAAGTTAGATGAATTTGCCTCTTTAGCTAAAGTCATTCACATTGATATTGACCCCGCAGAAGTCGGTAAAAACCGTGTTCCTGATGTTCCTATTGTTGGTGATGTTAAAAATGTCTTAAAAGATTTATTACGCCGATGTCAAGACGCAAATACTAAAGCTAGACCTAACCAAAACCAAGAATGGTTAAACTTAATCAACCGTTGGAAACAAGATTATCCTTTAATTGTCCCCCATCACGCTGACAGTATTTCTCCCCAAGAGGTAATTGTTGAAGTTGGTACTCAAGCTCCCCATGCATTTTACACCACAGATGTCGGTCAACATCAAATGTGGGCTGCTCAATTCCTGAAAAATGGACCAAGACGTTGGATTTCTAGCGCTGGTCTGGGGACAATGGGTTTTGGTGTCCCTGCGGCTATGGGTGTAAAGGTGGCATTCCCGAACGAAGAAGTAGTCTGTATTAGCGGTGATGCCAGTTTCCAAATGTGTTTGCAGGAGTTGGGGACTCTAGCACAATATGGGATTAATGTCAAGACTTTGATATTAAATAACGGTTGGCAGGGTATGGTGCGACAGTGGCAAGAGGCCTTCTATGGACAGCGTTATTCATCTTCTAATATGGAGGTAGGAATGCCTGATATTGAGCTTCTAGCACAGGCTTATGGTATCAAGGGGATGGTAATTACTAAGCGGGAAGAGTTGGTGGATAAGATTGCCGAAATGCTGGCACACAATGGACCGGTAATTGTCAATGTCCACGTTACTAGAGATGAAAACTGCTATCCTATGGTAGCCCCTGGCAAGAATAACTCGCAAATGGTTGGTTTACCTAAACCATCACCAAAAGATGTGGCCAAATCAATTTCTTGCAGCAATTGTGGAACTCAAAACCAAGCTAATCATAATTTCTGTTCTGAGTGTGGAACAAAGTTGTAGTTAGATTTTGTAGGGGTTTAGCAATGCTAAACCCTGTTAATCAGGAAATTGTAGAAGTATATCGAAATCCTCTCCAGAGAGTTTATCAAGATGTACAGAATTTAGTAAAAAATCAAACTTTATCAATTTTGGCTTTTCCTGATGTGCATATTAATGTGAGTGAAATGTTTTAATTTTATCTAAATTGTATCTGGTTCAATATTTAATTCCCGCAATTTTGCTGCTAAAACTTCTGCTGTTTCTTCCGGTGTAGGTACTAATTCACCTTCTGGTGTGAAATAGCGTAATAAACCTTCATAAATTCCCAAATATAATCCCAATTGTTGACTCCATAAATATCCTTTTTCATTTGCTGCTAAAGGTTGATATTTGCCGTCTACTAAATGAAAACCTGCAAATTCTAGCGTATAAGGGTCGAACCAAAAATAATCCGGTGTGCGGAAAGTATTTTGATAAAGTTCTTTTTTGTATTCTCTATCAGTATTTGCTGTAGTTGGTGAGAGAATTTCTAAAATCAAATTAGGATATTTACCATCTTCTTCCCAAACTACCCAACTTTTACGGGTTTTGCGTTCTGTTCCTAAGACCACAAAGAAATCCGGACCACGAAAATATTCAGATTTTTTCTGGTTAGGACTATAGTAAATAGTGAGATTTCCCGCGGTGTAGAAATCATTTCTATTTTTCCATAACCATTTAAGACATTTAATTAAGAGCATAATTTGCTCTAGATGTAGTTCTGTTTCCACGGGAGGTTCATCACTATATAAATCACTGGGGGGAAAAATAATCTCCTGAGAGACATTTTGTTCAGGGGCTAATTCTTGAGTAATCATCATGATATGATATCAAGTGGTTATTTGTTTATTTTAACTTAAATTAGAGATCATTTACGGGTTTTTTGAAAGAGATTTGTTGCTGAAAACTTCTACAAGGTATAGGTGAAGTCTTCCACCAACATCCCAGGAACTAAACTACCTCCTAATTCTCGGTTTTCATAAGTTCCAACTTCGGGAATAAATTCTTGGAAGTTGGTTAAATTAACTAGATTTTCTGTTCCCCAACAACGATAGAGACTTTCATCAAAGCGGAGGTTGGCAATGGGGGCAACTATTTCGCCTTGTTCTACCCAAAAGCAAGCATAACGAGTCATTCCTGTAATTCTGGCTGTTTGGCGATCGCTCCAGTTCAAATAATGTAAATTAGAAACATACAATCCCGTATCTAAACTAGGTAAAATCTGCTCAAAATTCAAGTTACCGGTGCTAATTTCTGGAGAACGTAAGGTTTCTGAACTATTTGCACCATTAGCAGTTTTATTATATTCTTTAGCTGTGCGAGAATTAACCAAACTATTAATTAAACTACCTTTATCAATTAATGTTAATTCTGCTGGAGCTATTTCTCCTAAATTATTAAATCTAGGAACTAAACCACCCCGAAAGTTCTCTTTTAAAGTGAATTTACCAGAGAGTTGTTTCTCTCGATATGATAAAGCGGCCAAAGCACTATTACCTTGTTGAATACTAGCTTCACTAATAGCACCCCAGGAAAACATACCCAATAAATCAGCTACAGCAGCAGGAGCAAAATAGGTTTTGTATTGTCCTTTTGTTAGTTCCTTGACTGGACGAGACAGCATTTCTAGTTGTTTTCTGCCATCATTTATTTTCGCTACATAAGCAGTTTCATTCCATTCGCTACCGGCGAAAGTTCCTTTTACAGCCTGTCCTGATGCTATAAATAAGGAATAATCTAAATTAAATGAATCGGTCGCAAACCAGTGTTTTTGTCCGTTAGAATCACCATAACCTCTAATCACAATTCCCCCGGCATACATTCCTGTAAAATCTAAATTAGCAACTGTTTCGAGAATACTGGGGACTAATATTTCGGAGGTGAGTAATTGACCAATATGTAATTCTGTGCTAGTATTATTTCCTGATGGTATGACTAAATAAGGATCAACTGGTAATAGTGGTAATTCATCACGTAATTCTTCTAAAGCTGTGTATGCTAATTCCCAATCTATGTTCCAATTTCCAGTAAAGGGAAACTGACGATAACTGCTACGTTGATTAGCAATTAATGTCAATTGTATCCACCCATCATGAACACAACCTGTTTGTCTGACTTTAGCAGCATTAAAGCGTGTAAATTGACTTTTTTCACTGTTGAGTCTGATGGTGAAATGTTCATTTTCAGCTTTTTTTAACAAGAGCAATTCTATCAGGCGATCAAAGGTTTTTTCTAAGGTTGATAATTCTTCTAGTTTCATGGTTTAAATTGTTTGTGGATCAATATTTAATTCTTTCAATTTTGCAGCTAACCGCTCTGCTTTTTGAGCTTGTATATTTGCTCTATTAGCTTCTTGTTCTGCTGTTTCTTCCGGTGTAGGTACTAATTCACCTTCTGGTGTGAAATAGCGTAATAAACCTTCATAAATTCCTAAATATAATCCTAATTGTTGACTCCATAAATATCCTTTTTCATTTGCTGCTAAAGGTTGATATTTGCCATCTACTAAATGAAAACCTGCAAATTCTAGCGTATAAGGGTCGAACCAAAAATAATCAGGTGTGCGGAAAGTATTTTGATAAAGTTCTTTTTTATATTCTCTATCTGTATTTGCTGTAGTTGGTGAGAGAATTTCTAAAATCAAATTAGGATATTTACCATCTTCTTCCCAAACTACCCAACTTTTGCGAGTTTTGCGTTCTGTTCCTAAGACCACAAAGAAATCTGGACCTCGGAAATGTTCAGATTTTTTCTGATTAGGACTATAGTAAATGGTGAGATTTCCCGCAGCATAGAAATCATTTTTATTTTTCCA
>JBJTTJ010000214.1:0-26584 GCA_046080125.1 Cuspidothrix sp. | reverse complement strand
ATTTTTGATAGATACAAGTCAGAATTTAAGGTTTTTCAACTAAATGGACCCCGTTATTCTCAAGTTGATTTATCAGATAATCGCTTTTGGATGCCAGATATAGAACTCGGTTTAGGTGTCTGGATAGGTAACTATAAAGGCGTAGAAATGCCTTGGTTGCGTTGGTATGACGCTGATGGAAATTGGGTCTTAACAGGTGAAGAACAAAAAGCCAAGTTGCTTGAGGAGGAAAAAGTCAAACTTAATCAAACTACTCAACAACTTGAGGAGGAAAGACTGAAAACAGAAAAATTACTCGCCCAGTTAAAATCTTTGGGTATAGAACCTGATTTTTAGAAAACATTTAAACAATTGATGCTGAATAAAATATATATAAGTTATTGTAAATTATTTTATTCAGTATCTTCACAATTATTTATTGCAGAAAATGAACAACCTAAGTCTTTACTAGCCAACTGTAATTAAATCACTCATTGCTTTTATCTTCTGATATTATTGATATTGCTAATATTTCGGCGGTGATTTCTTGTAATGCTTGCCCAACCATTTGCACCTGTTCTATTTGTTGATTTTCCTGAAAAATTATCCAGGCTTCTTGATAATAGTTTTTTGCTTGGAGAAGGTTTTTATAATTACCTAAGTTTGGATTTTCCAAATCATCAGGTAGGTTAATCAAAGCATTAGCTTTATTAGCTATGGTGTTAGCATATTCTAATGGTGTATCTTGAGGATTACGGACTTTCAAGGCTTCATTGTAAGCTGTAACTGCCCGCAATTTATTCGCTACAGGATGGGTACTTTGTAAATATTGTAAAGCATTGCCTAGATTATTTTGCAACATGGCATATTCTCTAGGATGTTCTATCAAGTTAATCTGTTTGAGGGCAGTTTCAAATGTTTGCACTGCTAAACCTTCGGAAAATGCTTTTTTTTCTTGACTACCAGTGATTGAAAGGTAAGCAATGGCAATATTGTTATACAGTATTGCATATTCTTGAGGATATGCTTCACAAGTAAATACTTGTAATGCTTGATTATAAAGCTGAATACAATCTCCTATTTTCGCTAAGTTAAAAGCTACTAAAGACTGTAAAACTAATCCTAAATTCATCTGTAATTCTGCTACTTCCACAGATGAACCTATTTCTTGTAAAGTCGGTAATGCCTCTTGATAAGCTATTTTAGATTTAACTAGAAATTCTGAGTTATTATCAGGAATTGATCTCAAAGCTGTTGCCTTTCCTGCTTTAGCTCTAGCTTTTAATAATAGATATTCTTGACTACAAAGTTCTTCAGCTTGTTCATATAATTCCACCACACTCCATAAATCTGCCGCTGTTTTCGGCTTTTTTTGTAATCCATTTGCTAACTCAATCAACATTTGGATTTTTTCTTTTGTCGTTACTGACTCGGAATTAATAGCAGACATGGCTGCTTTGACTGTTGCATCTGTAAAATTAGGTTTCATGGGTATTAAAATATATGGAGATTTACTTGCTTTTTTATTAAGTAGCTAATAATTAATTAAGCCTACTTACTCAGTAGCACTGAATAAAATTAACAGATGTGACTGGATTATGTCTGACTAATTTAATACTTTTTTGATCACAAGACATAAAAATTAATATTCTCTATTAATTTGTGGTTTAATCATATCATATTTCATATTTTCTTAGTTGTCAAATGTGCTACTTGATAAACTATCACATACTAATGTGTATAATTTCTAACTCTTAGTCAAGATTGGATTAACAGTTTTAGGCTAGATAGAAATGTATATCAACTTTTTTATCAGTTCTATTGTGGGAATAGTGCTGGTAGTGCTGTTAGCTTTTGGTGTTCTGCAATGGTTTCATGTTTCTACGGGTAATGTGTTAGATTGGGTCATTGGTGGTGCAAGTTTTTGGTGGTTATTAGTCATTGTGACAGTTCCTTGGAATGTCCATTTTCAAGCTAAAGAAGTGTTAGCAGAAGCAGCACAATCTAGGAACAATAATATTCCTGTAGATGAGAAACAAGTTAGATATGTAGAAGTTTTAGCCAAGCGATCGCTCTGGATCGCTATTAGTATACACTTGATCTCAGCTATTGGTTTATATTTTCTTGCTGCCACAGGTATTAGCACCGTTGGTTATATCAGTTCTGGTGCAACTTTATTGTTAACCTTTTTGCGTCCAGCTATCAGTGCTTATGAATATTTATATGCACGATTAAGAATGATTCGCCAAAATTTTATCTATCCTCGTGAAGATATTTTAGAACTACGTAACCGTTTTTCAGAAATTGAGCAAAAAATTAGAATTTTAGAAGACCAACTTAACCTTGAACAACCCTATTCTTTAGCTGCAAATAATCAAAGGTTTTCTGAAGAAACTCGTCGAGAATTAGCCCGTATTATGGCGAATTTAGAGGAATTACGAGCAACAAATCAAGGAGAACATGAGAAGTTATCTAGAGAAACCAGAAATGCTATTTCCCAACTTTCAACAGATGGTCAATTTCTTGATCATGTGCGAGAAATTATCAGGTTTTTTAAATCAGCATGAAGACTAATTGAATAAATCTAGAGGTTAATTAGACCAATTTTTATTCTATGGGAAAACTTGGTATATTTTTATCAATTTCTGCCAATTTCCTCAAATTAATGTAGAGACGTTCTATAGAACGGAACGAATAAGGGTTGTAGAAAACGCTTATGTAATTTTCACCACAGGTCTAATGTGTAACAACTGGAAAATTAGCCCAATATTAAC
Source organism: Cuspidothrix sp. (assembly GCA_046080125.1). Lineage (GTDB taxonomy): Bacteria > Cyanobacteriota > Cyanobacteriia > Cyanobacteriales > Nostocaceae > Cuspidothrix. Next base: position 23,831 of record JBJTTJ010000214.1, on the reverse strand, counting down.
GGATTTTAACTGCTGTACCCGTCGCTGTAATTACTAATAAAACCCCAGATTGATCAACATTGATTGTACCCGTATCAACAGCAATACCAACAACTGCATCTGCTCCTAAGCGTTGCGCTCTCTGTTCTAATTCTTCTAGCGCTTTCCGTTGTCCCTCTTCAAACAGACGCTCATAACTGCCAGTGCGTCCACCCACAATATCCCGAATACTGGCTAAAAAGTCCCGGAAGAAATTGCTACCATAGACAACTTCTGCGGTGACAACGCCTAAATATGAATGAATTACAGCACCTTGAATTACGTCCGTAGTGGTTATAAGCATAGTTTTACTTATTTCTGAGTTTTCGAGTGTAAAAATTATCTCCAGGACTTCCGCAAGAAGATAATCAAAAACCTGATTCTTCCTTGGGGGTAACTCATGAATTACCCTTACTTCCAAGGTATTTTGCGTAAATCCTGATTTATTTGCCAGCTTATCATTGATTATTGCTATAATGATGAAAGCGTGAAGTAATTTAATCAAATATTAATATTTTTATGAGAATTTTATCAATGTGAATAAATACAGATTACAAATAAAATTTTTTTTGTTTTGATGTACAAACAAAAACCAGTTAATCCAGTTAATAAATTTAAGGAAATAACCGTAGTGAAAAAAAGATTATTGCTGTTAAATTTCCTCTTGTTAGGATGTTTACTGAGTAGCACATCTATGGTAGTAAAAGCCCAGGTATTAGTAGTACAAGCTAATAATTCCGAGTTAAAAATCCTGACCCAAGAAGGTAAAAGATTAGTAGATGCTAAAGATTATAATGGAGCGATCGCAGTTTATCAAAAAGCAATACCATTAGATCCCAAAAATGCCAAAATTCCTGCTGCTATTGGGTACTTATATATTCAAGAAAGTAATTTTCCCCTAGCTTTAACTGCCTATCGTCGGGCCATTGCTATTAATCCTAATAATAGTGATTTTTACTATGCTGTTGGTTATATCAAAAGTAGTATGAAAGATAACAAAGGCGCAAAAGAAGCTTACCGTCGTGCTATTCAATTAAACCGAAATAATCTCAACGCCTATTTAGGATTGGGAGTAGCACAAACTAGCTTAGGTGATTATAAATCAGCACTTTGGGCCTATGAAAAAGCCGTTAATCTGGATAAAAATAATCCTCGCACCTATGAATTAATTGGTGCAATGTTCAAACAGAAACGACAGACCCCACAAGCTAACAAAGTTTTACGAAAAGCCCTAACTTTATATAGGCGCGGAAATGATACCCTGGGTGCAGAGAGAGTACAAGCCATGCTACGAGAAATAGGAGGTTAGATTTGAGAATCAGGCCGCAAAAGTTGGCTGGTTTACATCTTACCATATCCCCGACTTCTGAAAAGAAGTCGGGGACCTGTTGTTAATAACTCACTTAGGATTGCTATATCTACCAGTATGCCTTACCTTTCTTATAAATATCCCCCGTGAAAGGCTGTACCCCAATCACAGGATAGGCATCATTTGCAGGGGAGAAAATCCGCATAAAGGCCTCAGAAATAAATTGAGCCATATTAGCAAAGCTTTTGGAGATAGCCATAATATTAAGCCCCTTTTTTTTGTGTCTTTTAATGGTGATGTCTATAATTTAATCCTATGAGGATCTATTTACTCATATTCTCCACATATCTACACTAAATAGAATATTTGTTCAGATAACTTTGCAATACTTTATAATTGTCAGTTGCTTAACTTTTTTAGTTAATCCTCATTGTAAATGAAAATTCATAATCTGGCATTTATAGAGGAAAATCATCATTAATTACTATTAAGAAATGTCAAGTAATTAGAAAATCAAAATTGTATATCCTTGTATATATAGGCTTTTGGGGAATTTACCACTATTTTTTGATTAGGTCTTGACATTAGTTATGGTGAATATTACCATAAATATATAAAACATTCTTGGTAAGAAAATTTTCGATGACAACGTTCCCAGAAATAGGCTATGAAACCAAAATCTCTCAAAATCCCCAACTAAATCTCAGTAGGACTACAGCTTGCTAACAGACCTTTATCAGCTAACAATGATGTGGTACAATGGCGCACGCTTTAGTTATTACAGAAGTTGACAAACAAAACGAAAAGAAGAGATAAATTAATATAATTTCTCTTACCTCTGCGTCTGTGTGGTTCGTTTAAATTACTCTAAAAATTGCAAAAAAGCAGAATCAAAAATCATGAAAATAGCCTTATTTGGTACAAGCGCCGACCCGCCAACTGCTGGACATTTAACAATTCTCAAATGGTTATCTAAATATTATGATTGGGTGGCAGTTTGGGCAGCAGATAATCCCTTAAAATCTCAACAAACCCCTTTACCACACAGGGCAGCAATGTTAGCACTATTAATTAAAGATATCAATATTACTAACCAAAATATTGCCTTAGAACAGGATTTAAGTAGCTGGAAAACTCTGGAAACTATAGGTAAAGCAAAATTAAAATGGGGTGATAATATTGAATATACCTTAGTAATTGGGGCTGATTTACTTAATCAATTACCGCGCTGGTATCATGTTGAAGATTTATTACAACAAGTGCAATTATTGGTAATTCCCAGACCAGGATATGCAATAGATGATTCTAGTTTAGAAAAAGTTAAACAAATCGGAGGAAAAATTCAAATTGCAAGTTTAATTGGTCTAAATGTTTCCTCTACCGCTTTTCGTGAACAAGGAGATATTAACACTCTCACCCCCCCTGTCATTGCCTATATTCATCAACAGCATTTGTACGAATGCCAATACGTAACCAAAAAAAGATTTTAACCTCCACAAATCAACAACCTTTAGCTGACTTTAAAGTTGGTGTTGACAATGTGATTTTTTCTGTAGATACTGCCCAAAATCGTCTATTAGTTCTCTTAGTTATGAGACAGCAAGAACCATTTTTAAACTCTTGGAGTCTTCCCGGTACTTTAGTCCGTCAAGGAGAATCCTTAGAAAATGCTGCTTATCGCATTATGGCTGAGAAAATCAAGGTAAATAATCTTTATCTAGAACAACTTTATACTTTTGGTGGTCCTAAACGTGACCCTAGAGAACAAATTGATAGCTATGGAGTTCGTTATTTATCAGTTAGTTATTTTGCCTTAGTTCGATTTGAAGAAGCAGAATTAATCGCTGATAAAGTTGCAGGTATTGCTTGGTATCCTGTCAAACAATTACCCCAGTTAGCATTTGACCACAATGAAATTATCGCCTATGGGTATAGAAGATTAAAAAACAAACTAGAATATAGTCCCGTAGCATTTGAAGTATTACCAGAAACCTTTACCCTAAACGATTTGTATCAACTATATACTACAGTTTTAGGCGAAAATTTTGCAGATTATTCTAATTTTCGAGCACGGTTACTCAAATTAGGCTTTTTATTAGATACTAGAATTAAAGTATCAAGAGGTGCAGGCCGTCCTGCAAGTTTGTATAAATTTGATAAGGAAGCTTTTACAGCTTTTAAAGATAAACCTTTGGTGTTTATTTAAGAAAAAAGAAGTCCAGAATAATTAAACGCAGATGAACGCAAATAGACGCAGATAAATTATGAAAATCGCTATCGCTCAAATTAATCCTACTATCGGTGACTTGTCTGGAAATGCCCAAAAAATTCTGGAAATGTCCCAACAAGCAGCATCGGAAAATGTCCGGTTATTATTAACACCTGAATTATCTATTTGTGGTTATCCACCTAGAGATTTATTACTTAATCCTAGTTTTGTGGTCGCAATGAATCACACATTACATGAATTAGCTAAAGATTTACCCGCAAATTTAGCTGTATTGGTGGGAACTGTGGTTAAAAATCCCCAAGCATATATTACAGGTGAGAAAATTTTATTTAATAGTATTGCTTTATTAGAAAATGGTAAAATCCAGCAATTTTTCCATAAAAGGCTATTACCAACTTATGATGTTTTTGATGAACACCGTTATTTTGAACCAGGACTACAACCTAATTATTTTAAATTAGATGATCTCAATATTGGTGTGACAATTTGTGAAGATTTATGGAATGATGAGGAATTTTGGGGTAAACGAACTTACGCAGTTAATCCCATTGCTGATTTAGCAAATTTAGGGGTAGATTTAATTGTTAATTTATCTGCTTCACCCTATACCGTTAGAAAACAACATCTGCGAGAAGCAATGTTAAAACATAGTGCTATTAATTTCCAACAACCAATTATTTATGTAAACCAAGTTGGCGGAAATGATGATTTAATTTTTGATGGCCGCAGTTTTGCTTTAAATAAACAAGGGGAAATTATTTGTCGTGCAAAAGGTTTTATATCTGATTTTTTGACAGTTGAATTTAATAGTAACTACCAAGATTTAGAATTAAGTAATATTTCACCTGTTGATGAATGTGAGGATGAGGAAATTTGGAATGCTTTAGTTTTGGGAGTTAAAGATTATGTGGCTAAATGTCGCTTTTCTAAAGTATTGTTAGGTTTAAGTGGAGGAGTTGATTCTGCTTTGGTTGCTACTATTGCTACTACTGCATTAGGAAAAGAAAATGTTTTGGGTGTATTAATGCCTTCTCCCTATAGTTCCCAACATTCTATTAGTGATGCTTTAGCATTGGCCGCAAATTTAGATATTAAAACCCAGATTTTACCTATCGGGGAATTAATGCAAAGTTTTGATAAGTCCCTAGATGTGTTATTTACAGGAACAGAATTTGGCATTGCGGAAGAAAATCTCCAATCTCGCATTCGTGGCAATTTATTAATGGCGATTTCTAATAAGTTTGGTTATTTGCTTTTATCTACTGGCAATAAATCGGAAATTGCTGTTGGTTATTGTACTCTTTATGGTGATATGAATGGCGGTTTATCAGTTATTGCTGATGTTCCTAAAACCCGCGTTTATTCTCTGTGCAAATGGTTAAATTCTCATCAACAAAAAGAAATCATCCCCGCAAATGTTCTCACCAAACCACCCAGCGCGGAACTTAAACCGGGTCAAGTTGACCAAGATTCTCTTCCAGCTTATGAAATTTTAGATGATATTCTCGACCGTTTGATTCATCAACATCAATCAACAGCAGAAATTATTAGCGCTGGCCATGAATCGGCAATTGTAGATAGGGTATTACAATTATTATCCCGTGCAGAATTTAAACGCCGACAAGCTGCACCCGGTTTAAAAATCACTGACCGCGCTTTTGGAACCGGTTGGAGAATGCCTATTGCTAGTAGTTGGTCAGCGTTGAGGTTTCCGTTCAATTAATATCCCCAGCGAGTGGGGATACCTCGATTTTAAACCCTGATGGAGCAAGGTGTCCAGAGGCAGTTCATAGGTCAGGAAAAAGACCAGGAAAAACCTACTTAAAATGGTTTCAATTCTTTGACATTCGAGCTTTAAGAACAGATTTGAAGTCTTCCATGATTTGGGGTGTGACTTGAGTAGTTTGCCATGCTGGACGAGCAATTAAGTTATTACACCAGGTATTGATCTTAGGGTAATTTTCTAAAGGAATACCAGCTTGTGGTACCAGGGGAATTACTGTACCGGCTACAACTTCCGCCAGGGTGATTTCTTCACTGCCGAAATAAGGGCGATCGCCTAACAAATTTTCAAAGAACTTTAAAACGACGGTGATTTTTTGTTTAGCCTGATCTGCTTTTTCTGGATCAAGTTTAGACAGACCTAATATCTGAGGTAAAAACATAGTTGTAGCTGAATATAATTCATTCGCTGTCACCAATTCTACCATTTTGACAATAGCTAAATCCTGTGGGTTTTCAGGTAACATTCTCGGCTGAGGATATTTTGCCTCTAAATAATCTAAAATTGCTAAAGATTCCACAACATTAAAACCATCATCTACCAAAGTAGGGATATGACTAAAAGGATTAATTGCTAAAAAGTCTGGTCGAAACTGCTCTCCATCTAGTTTTAACTCAATTAGTTCAAAGTCTAATCCTTTTTCTATTAATGTAATCCAAACTCGGCGTGAATTGGGAGAAATGGGGGCATGATACAGCTTGATCATAATACACCTTAGAGATGAGTTTAAGAGAAAATTGCTAATTCTGTTTGAGGATCGAAGAAATGTATTTTTTCAGGAGTTAGGGATAACCACAGTTGTTCTCCTACATTTATAAATCTATCAGGTGGAACTCTCACTTGTAAAGCTTGTCCATGAGAATTTGGTAAGTCAGGATCGGCAATTTTCACAGATAGGAAAGTGTCATTACCTAAGTTTTCCGCCAGGTCAACTTTAACTGGTAAATTTTTGGTAGCAGGTGCACTTAAAGTGAGATGTTCTGGACGAATACCTAACATTAAAGTTTGTCCGTCGTATTGTTGTAATGCAGTTCCCCAAATATCTGGAAGGGTAAAGCGAAAATTAGGATGGGTAATTAATAGAGGTGCGTGAAATTCCACTGGAATGAAATTCATGGGTGGAGAACCGATAAATTCAGCCACAAAGCGATTAATAGGACGATTATATAGTTCTAATGGGGCGGCAACTTGTTGAATTTTACCCTCTGACATAATAGCTATGCGATCGCCCATGGTCATCGCTTCAGTTTGATCATGGGTTACATAAATGGTAGTGATGCCTAATTGATGTTGTAATTTAACAATTTGACTCCGTGTTTCTGCCCGTAACTTAGCGTCCAAATTAGATAATGGTTCATCCATTAGGAATACTTGAGGGTTGCGGGCGATCGCTCGTCCCAATGCTACCCGTTGTCTTTGTCCCCCAGAAAGTTGTTTAGGTAAGCGATTTAACAAGGTTTCAATTTGTAACAAATTCGCAACTTTTTGTACTTGTTCATCCACAATTCTTTCTTTTGGGGAAATATATCGTAATCCTCTAGGTAATTTTTTTGTCACGCCTACCAGTAGATATTCTCCCCATTGAGTCAGTCTTTTTTTGCCAAATTTCTGATCTGGAAACTGACGACGCAAACCAAAGGCGATGTTATCATATACGGTCATGTGGGGATAGAGAGCATAACTTTGAAAGACCATAGCGATGTCTCTAGCTTTGGGTGGTAAATCATTAATCAGGCGATCGCCTACAGAAATATTACCACCAGTCATCACTTCCAACCCAGCAATTAACCTTAGTAACGTGCTTTTACCACAACCAGACGGACCCACTAGCACCATAAACTCACCATCAGCAATGGTCAAATTAATTCGTCGCAAAACACTAACACCATCTCCACCCCCTTGGGTTTTTGCACCTTCCCCAGCGCGACCAGGGAAACTTTTATAAACATTTTCTAATATAACTTGTGCCACAGGTATTCACTTTAAAATTTATTAATTGGTATAAGCGTAAACTTCTTACCCATACACTAAATAGCATACATTGTTTTCCAAAAGCCAGATTCCCGACCTCGTGAAGAAGTCGGGGATTGGAAATATACGACTAACCCAGGGGTCAACCCTAAACCCCTAATCTAATTTTCTAAGCGGCCGTCAGATTAATTCTGACAATGACATCATTAAAGTCCTTGTCACCACCACCGGGTAGATCCTCGAAACCAAAGATGTTATCACCGAAAATCCGAACATGATCCACCTTATCAGCATTAGCACCCAAGAAGGTGAAGTAAATATTAGGATTATTGTTAGGATTACTATCAAGTAAACTATCGGGTCTACCATCAACGATCAGAAAAGGTAGATAAATACCGCCACCCTGAAGTGTAGTTTTCAAAGTTGTTGTAGCACCATTGTTAGTAGTCAAACCAATATCAGGAAGACGATTTCTCACTGCTGCTTCCACATAACCAGCTTGTCCAGGGGTAAGATCAGCTATACCATCACCATTGGTATCAATCCCACCATTAACATCCGTTGCACGATAGAAACCGACAAAGTTGTTGAAATTTGCTTCTCGGTTAACGATAAACTCAGCATTGATAGTACCAGTGAAGTTCCGTATATCTAAAGCTTCCCCTTCTGGTCTACTTTGCAGGCCTGTACCTAAAGTAATAGGTTTATCAGTGGCTTGAATCTTAATTTGTAAATTTTCAAACCCATTTACCACACCAGTACCATCTTCCCAATCTAGGGAGAAACTGTTAGATCCTAAGTCTGTAATCTTCACCGTAGAAGGATTAGAAAACAGTATATTACTAATAGGTGTGCTTCCGTTTTGAACAGAATCTATAGAACCATCTGTGATCAAAAAGAATCCCAGATTTTTATTAGAATTAAATGCCAATAAACGTTCTATACTACTGATATTAAACCCGGCGGGAGGATTAGTAACAGCAGAGAAAATGACTTGACTGTTTGCTAATGCTTTTGCTGCATAACCTTCTGTACCTGGGGCGGTACCACCAATATTACCATTAGCATCATCAACAGTATACACACCTAGTTGATTCACCCGACTAGAATTACGTCCTGTTAATTGGACTTGCAAAGTTGTTTTGTCACTCGGACCGTTGATATTAAATACACCATTACCAACATGAGTTAATAAAGGAGTAAGTACAGGTGGGACTACAGGATTTTCATTAACATCATTAATGTTAATAGTTAATATCTGTGTTAAGGAAGCACCAGATGCATCTTGTGTTTTGACGCGAATTTTGTAACTATTCTTGGTTTCAAAATCTGGAGAATCCTTAATTAGTAGTTGATTTTCCGCAATAGTGAAAGCAGAATTATCATCATCTTCACCATCTACAAAACTATATTGGAAACCATCGTTTTGATCTGGATCAATAGTGATAAATGAACCTACAACAGAGTGAGGATCAACATTCTCATCAATGGAGTCCTTATCCAGTTTTAACTCCGTAGGTCCTTGGTTTGCAGTCGTTTCGTTGAGATCGTTAATTGTAATTGTCAAATCCTTTTTATAGCTAAGTCCACCCTGATCTTTAGTCTCAACTTGGATAGTATAGCTGTTTTTAGTTTCGTAGTCTGGAGAGTTCTTAATGATCAGTTTATTGCCGTCAATAATATCGAAAGCATCAAAGTCTCCCTGATTTGGAACAATGCTATAGGTGAAAGTATCATTTCCGTTGGGGTCAGAGGTACTAAGTGAACCAACTACAAAGTTAGCTCCAACATTTTCATCAATAGTGCTATTGCTGAGACTTAAATCCGTAGGGGCTTTATTAACAGAAGTTCCAAACACTACATAAGCTGCTCCATTGTTAGAATTAGCAAAGGGAGCGCCAATAATAAAGTCGTTTACACCGTCATCGTTAATATCACCTGTACCACGGACAGAGTAACCAAATTGCCCATCTGTAGCTAGACCATCAATGACAAAGCCATTGTCGCTATTGAGACTAGACAGATCAAAGCTAGAACCAAAAGGATCTTTACTGCCATAGATTACATAGGCTTGACCTTTGGATTCATTGGCATTAGAAGCAGTAACAATAATATCATCAATGCCATCATTATTGATATCCCCTAAAGCACTAACAGCCCAACCTAAGTTACTAGATTCACTGATACCATTGATGGTAAAACCATTGCTGCCATCTAGGTCAGCAAGATTGATATTAGACTCAAATTTACCATCTTTACCAAAGACGACATAAGCTTTACCTGTATAGTTTGTACCGCCGTCTCTAGCGCCAATAATGAGATCACCGATGCCATCACCGTTGATATCTCCAGCTTTGCTAACAGAGAAACCTGATTGCTCTACACCTTGTCCATTAATAGCAAAACCATCTTCAATATCAAGCTCGGAAATGTTGATATTACCGTCAGTAAATTTGTTAGTAAAGGGGTTATCTTTGTCTCTTCCATAAATTACAAAAGTGCTGCCGGAATTGCTACCATTGGGATCTGCATAGGGCGCACCAATAATGAGATCATCAATTCCATCACCATTGATATCTCCAGCAGCACTGACGGAAAAGCCTAGATTATTATCTTCATCACTGATGATAATTAAGCCATCATTAACCCCAAATTCATTATCATTATCAAGGTCAATAGTGGAATTAAAATTCTCTTGGCCAAAGATAACATAACTTTTACCGACAATACCGGGTCCATTATTCCCATCATTGGTCGCACCAATTAATAGGTCTTTGATGCCATCACCATTAATATCGCCGGCACTGCTAACTGCCCAACCTGCATTACGACTAAATTGACTGCCTTGAATAGTAAAGCCTTTATTACCAAGATCAGAAAGGTCTATGGGATTATTAAAATAGTCAGCTTCCTTACTACCAAAGATGACATGAACTTTGCCTAAATTATCCCCAATATCACCAGGTGAACCAATGGCTAAATCATCAACACCATCACCATTAATATCACCCAAACTGCTGATCGAATAGCCTGATTGATCCCCTTCTTCTGCTCCATTAATCACAAAACCTTTAGTACCATCTAAGGTGGCTAGGTCTAAATTTGAATCAAAGCCATTTGAACTACCAAAAACTACATAGGTTTTTCCTGCGTTACCTTTATTATTGAGATCACTTGAAGGTGCGCTAATAACTAAATCAGCAATGCCATCACCGTTAATATCACCAGCATCGCTAACTGAAAAACCTAATTCCTCTTGATTTTCACCATTAATAATAAAGCCGTTATTACCGTCGAGTGTAGAGAGGTCAAAAGATTGTGTGGTCATAGTAAAGTAAGTAGTATTTTTGGTTTTTTCCATGTTTTAGGACTTACGCAAGATAGCTGCAACTCTTGTTTTTCTGTAGAGGTAATTCATGAATTACCCCTACTTTCCTTTTGTTGTGCGTAGGTCTTGTGATAGATTGCAGTTATGACAAAGTAGGTGTAATTGGCAGTACCTCGCTAATTACACAAAGACTTGCTATAAATCTGCGATGGCAAAATGTCTCTCAACTTAAATAGTTAGAGTTGTTAATGCCCTGGTATGTAAAACTCTTCTCATGGGAATGTAGTTGAGTGGACAGAGTTGGTATAGATAATTTTTTGGAGATGGTTAGCCTTAGTGAATTTCTATGCTAGATGAAACCTTGAGTATATCCATCTGCTGAAACTTTTACCTTTATTAATCAAATCCAGGTCTATTTAAGACTTGGGGTTTTACCAATGACACCCAAACAAATGGAGATGCTGAAGTTTATGCCTGATTTGATTTAAGAGGGATGAGTTTTTTACTAACTAAAAAGTTTACTTTGATTGCCCGAAAACAGTATAGCTCATAGATTGTGCTATTAATTATGAAGTTTATGTGAACTTTAGGTAAATAACACACAAGTTTCTGAGTTTGGCTTTTATCGTCAGTTCTCCACAAAGCAATGGGACTGAAACGGGGTTGATGATACTAGAATATGGTGAGAAAAAAGTCTCCAATTGAGTTCTCACTTCTCACTTCCCATTAGTTCATCCCTAATTACTAATGTTCAATCCGGACTCCTTTTAAATATTCTGATTACTTGTAGTCTACTGTCTTTACCAGTAATTTTGAGGTGCGGTTAATATGGAGTTGATGTTAAATGGCTAAAAATAGGCATTTTACAACAACTAAAGTCTGCTACTGCTTATCAAGTGGGTAAATGCGGAGTCAGGGATGCAGTAGGGGCGAACGGCCGTTCACCCGTACAACTATCACCTAGTGTATACTCTACCTTTCCACATTCCTCCCCGGCCTTGCCAATGACGGAAGGCTGAATCTATGGTCATGAGGGTATATAGAAAAGCGATCGCTGGTAAACTCAAGGCAAAGACTGGAGAACATTTATAAAAGCGAATGATGGGGAAATAAGCAAAGGTCATTAGCAGATATGGAATTAAAGCGGTCAAGCTCATGATCCCATTGCCCAAGATCAGACCGAAAATAATTGCTAGAGGTGGGACTATATAAACTAAGGTCATACCCAAGAGGCTGCCTAGTAGTAATAAAGGGGAATAATTGAGTTGTGTATAAGCACTTCTGGACACCATATCCCAAATTGTTTTTAGGGAATCGTAGGGACGTAAACTATAGGTGGCACTGCTGAGTCCTAACCAGATATTTCCATGACTTGATTTGACGGCTTTGGCGAGAGAACAATCATCTATGAGGGCTTGACGAATAATTTGCAAGCCACCGATTCTATTGAGGGCTTCTCTATGAATCAGAATACAGCCTCCGGCAGCAGCAGCGATCGCTTTTTTGGGATCATTCACCCAGGAAAATGGATAGAGTTTTTGGAAGAAGAAGACGAAGGCGGGTATTAATAGCTGTTCCCAAAAGCTTTGACAACGCAACCGTACCATGATGGATACAAGGTCTAATTTCTGTTTTTCCGCTTTGGCTACTAACCGCCGTAGGTTGCCAGGATCATGTTCTATATCTGCGTCAGTCAGTAAAAAATAGTCTGGTGTCAATTCACTGGCTTTTTGTATTCCTTGTTCCATTGCCCACAATTTGCCCGTCCAACCCCTAGGTAATGCTGTACTGGTGAGAATCTCCAATTGCTGGGTTTTATCGAGGGCGTAGGCTACTCCTTGGGCAATATTGGCCGTACCATCCCTACTTTGATCGTCTACTAAAAAGATGGTGAAATTACCAGGATAGTCTTGCACTAGGAGCGATCGCAAGCTCAAAGGAATGACATCGGCTTCATTACGGGCAGGAATGACTACACACACCGTCGCTAAAGTGTTATTATCGGTATCCTTATCTGTTTCTAATTGCTGATCAATTCGCCAAAACTGCCCCCAAAATAAGATTAAAAATAACCAAATTACTAAGGATATCAGCGTTAAACTCAAGATAATTCCTACCATAACCGTCCTTTGACTCCAATCCACAATTTAAAAACTAAATTTAATTCTTTTACTATGTTTGCTGATTTTGGGGAAGAATTTTCCCTGATTTCGGTTATCTTGTTAAATTATTTGCTATTGAGGTAGGTATTGAATGAAAACACAAGATAGAACAAAAGTCAAGCAAGTTATTGATGCAATTACAGCCAGTCAACAACATTTGCTTTCAATTCAAAATCCCGATGGTTATTGGTGGGCAGAGTTAGAATCTAATGTTACCATCACCTCGGAAGCTGTTTTATTACACAAGATTTGGGGAACTGACAAAACCAGACCTTTATATAAGGTGGAAAATTATCTCCGTTGTCAACAACGAGAACATGGAGGTTGGGAATTGTTCTATGGTGATGGTGGAGATTTAAACACTACTGTAGAGGCTTATATGGCTTTGAGGTTGTTAGGTGTACCCGCTACAGATCCCGCATTGCTGAAAGCAAAATCTTTGGTTTTAGCTAAAGGTGGTATTAGTAAAACTCGCATCTTTACAAAGTTACATCTAGCTTTAATTGGCTGTTCTAATTGGCGCGGACTGCCTTCGTTGCCACCTTGGGTAATGTTGCTACCCGATAATTTTTTCTTCAATATTTATGAACTTTCTAGTTGGGCGCGTTCTAGCACTGTGCCATTATTAATTGTCTTTGATCAGAAGCCAGTTTTTAAAATTGATCAACCAATTAATTTAGATGAATTATATGCTGAAGGTGTAGAAAATGTAGTTTGGCAATTACCAAAGAATGGTGATTGGTCGGATATTTTTAACATTCTCGATGATGGGTTTAAATTCGCAGAAAGTTTGAATTTTGTACCTTTCAGAAATGAAGGAGTTAAAGCCGCAGAAAAATGGATTTTAGAACGGCAAGAAGTTACAGGTGATTGGGGCGGAATTATTCCCGCCATGTTAAATTCTCTCTTAGCTTTAAAGTGTTTAGATTATGATGCAAATGACCCAATTATAGAACGGGGTTTAAAAGCAGTTGATAATTTTGCCATTCAAACAGAAAATAATTACTGTGTTCAACCTTGTGTTTCTCCTGTATGGGATACTGCTTGGGCAATTCGGGCTTTAATTGATTCAGGTTGTTCCCCAAATGATGCCGCTATTATCAAAGCTGGAGAATGGTTAATAGAAAAACAAATTCTCGATTATGGTGATTGGAATGTCAAAAATAAACAAGGAAAACCCGGCGCTTGGGCGTTTGAATTTGACAACCGTTTCTATCCAGATGTGGATGATTCTGCTGTAGTTGTCATGGCTTTACATCAGGCTAAATTACCAAATGAAAATCTGAAAAAACAAGCTATTAATCGGGCTTTAAATTGGATTGCGACGATGCAATGCAAGCCAGGTGGTTGGGCTGCTTTTGATATTAATAATGATCAAGAATGGCTGAATTCTATACCCTATGGCGATTTGAAAGCAATGATTGATCCCAATACTGCTGATGTTACAGCTAGAGTATTAGAAATGTTGGGAGCTTGCAATTTATCAATTCAATCACATAATTTAGAAAAAGCCCTAGATTATCTGTTGCAGGAACAGGAAACAGAAGGTTGTTGGTTTGGACGTTGGGGTGTAAATTACATTTATGGAACTAGCGGCGTTTTATCAGCTTTGGCTTTAATTAGTCCTTTAAAATATGCCGGAAATATCAATCAAGGTGTTAATTGGTTAGTGAAAATTCAAAATGCTGATGGTGGTTGGGGAGAAACTTGTTTTAGTTATAATGATCCTAGTTTGAAAGGCAAAGGTGACAGCACAGCATCCCAAACTGCATGGGCTTTAATTGGTTTAATAGCAGCAGGTGAAGCTACGGGAAAATTAGCTTTTGATAGTATTGAAAAGGGGATTAATTACCTGTTGGAAACTCAAAGATTAGATGGTACTTGGGATGAATCATACTTTACTGGTACTGGTTTTCCCTGTCATTTCTATTTGAAGTATCATCTGTATCAACAGTATTTCCCGTTAATAGCTCTAGGTAAATATAGTAGGTTAGGAACGCAGATGAACACAGATAAACGCGGATAAATTGGGATTTGATTAAATATATCAATCCCTGGGTATATTTCTATCTACTTCTTTAGCATGAAGTTAATTTAATTATTGAAGTTTAAAATGGAGTAAATTTACCATTGTAAAGCCACTTTCAGGTTTTAATCTTTAATTATGAGTTAGGGTGATAAACTATCATAGTTGTAAATCCTCTCACTCATAATTATTTTGTTTATAATCCAAGTTGTTGGAGATAAAAATGGAATATACTGAGTTTATTACCCATGTCCAAACTCTGGCACAATCAGAGTCCCGTGAAGAGGTGGAAGTTGCTACTCGTGCTACTTTGGAAATTATTAAACAAATTATTCCTAGTGATGAAAGAGAAGAATTAGCAGCACAAATTCCCCAGGAGTTAGGAGAATATTTGCGAGGTAGTGAAACAGAACCTATTCAGTCTTTTCATTTACAGGAGTTTATTCAGCGAATTAGCCAAAAGGAAAGTCTATCACCCACTATATCTATTATTCATGTACGGGCTGTTTTTGCTGTTTTACAAAATACTATAACTCCAGAGAAGTTTCGCAAATTCTATGATTATTTTTCCCATGACTATGAGGAGTTGTTTAATATATCAATGATGAATTAAATCTCTGTTTACCGTTGTGGAGACGTTTTGTCAAAACGTCTCTAATTTATTTGGCACGCTATATACAATTACTGTTGGAATAAATTTACAAATCTCAAAGTTAAGATGCTCGATTTTAATAAGAAATTGAGTATATTTTTGATGGGAAATAATTTAAAATTACTATAGGCACAAAATAATCAAATTTAACGTTAGTTATGCTGACTTTTACCCAACGCAAAATACCTGATCCTCATCCTATAATTACTCTCTCTCTTTCACTGACTGCCCAAGAACGGGCTCGTAGTAGACATAAATTTACATTAGCAGATGGGAAGGAGGTTTTTTTACGTTTAGCTAGAGGTACAGTATTACATGATGGTGATATTCTCACAAATGAAAATGAAAGTATTTATATGAGAATTATTGCCAAACCTGAACCTGTTCTGACTGTATTGGCAGAAATTCCTCTATTATTAAGGGCAGCTTATCATTTAGGAAATCGTCATGTAGCTGTGGAAATTACTCCCACATATTTACGCTTATCTCCAGATACAGTTTTAGCTGCTATGTTGACACAATTGGGTTTACAAATTAAAGAGGAAATAGTACCTTTTAAACCAGAATTAGGAGCTTATGGAAATCACTCTCACTCATAGCCATTTTTTAACGGTTTTACAATTAGCAAGTCCCGCTTTACCTGTTGGTGCTTATAGCTATTCAGAAGGGTTGGAGATGTTAATAGAAAATGGGATGATCACGAATATAAAAAATCTCCAAGATTGGCTAAAATCTGAGTTAATTTATGGTTCGATTCGCCTAGATGCTGCTGTAATAGTCAGAGGTTTTCATGCTGCAAAAAACAACGATATAGAGGGTTTAAAGCGGTGGAATTTGTGGTTATCGGCGGCCAGGGATACGGAGGAATTACGGGCTGCTAGTTGGCAAATGGGACGTTCTCTGATGCAATTATTAGGTAAGCTAGAATCAGGAATTTTACCTTTAGTCAATGCTGTGGGTTATCCTAGTAATTATGCGATCGCTTTTGCTATAGCTTGCTCCTATTGGGATATAAATATTCAAGCCTGTTTATTAGCTTATTTACACAGTTGGGCTAATAATTTAATTACGGCAGGGATTAAACTTATTCCTCTGGGACAAACTGCGGGACAAGAGTTATTACTGGGTTTACAACCTTTATTAACTACTACTATGGAGGAAATTTTGACAATGGCAGATGATGATTTAGGATGTTGTAATTGGGGTTTATCTTTAGCAAGTATGCAGCACGAAATCCAGTACACTAGACTATTTAGGAGTTAATAATTATGACTGCTTTGAGAATAGGAGTTGCAGGTCCAGTGGGTTCGGGAAAAACGGCTTTAGTAGATGCTTTATGTAAGAATTTACGGGAAAAATATCAGTTAGCAGTAGTGACAAATGATATCTATACTCAAGAAGATGCCCAATTTTTAGTTCGTTCTCAGGCATTGTCAAGCGATCGCATTTTAGGAGTAGAAACGGGGGGTTGTCCCCATACTGCTATCCGGGAAGATGCTTCTATGAATTTAGCCGCAATTGAACAATTAGAAGAAAAATTCAGCAATTTAGATTTAGTCTTTTTAGAAAGTGGTGGAGATAATTTAGCTGCTACTTTTAGTCCTGAATTAGTAGATTTAACAATTTATGTCATTGATGTAGCTGCTGGCGATAAAATTCCCCGTAAAGGTGGCCCAGGTATTACTAAATCTGATTTATTAGTGATTAATAAAACCGATCTTGCTCCCTATGTAGGTGCTGATTTGAATGTGATGGAACGAGATGCAAAAAAAATGCGCGGTGATAAGCCTTTTATTTTTACAAATCTGAAAACTCAAGCTGGTTTAGGTGATGTGATTCAGTTTGTTAATGGAGCTATTTGTTAATTGTCTGAATCAGGATTTTCAGGATTAAAGGATTTTCAGGATGTTAGCTTGTGATTGAATAATTGAGTATCTTCATGTATGATTTGTGATATTCACATTTTTTACAGGTGATAAATACAAATTGACTACTATCGGAAGTTATCAGGTAAAAGTTTTAATTGAATCTAACACTGAGGAAATTGCTTTTATTTCTCCAGCAAGTATTAATGATCTGCCTACAGATTGGACTTGTGATTGGTTAAATATGTGGAATAACACCAGTTTTTACTGCCAAAACATAGTCAAGCTTGTTTATAAGGGTCAGGTTTGGGGATTAGTGAAATACAGTCTTTATCCATATTTTTATCCTGAGACCGCTCCTCCCATATTTATGGAAATAAACAATATAGAAGCACATCCTACCAGTCGCGGAGATGTTACTTCAAGGTTGATTGAACCTATTGGTAAATGGTTAATTTGGTATGCAATAAAGGTTGCTTTCGAGTTCTGTGAAGTAACACCAGTAGAATCATTCGTTGCCCTGGAAGCTTTGGATGAAGCTGTGGCATACTATAGGGATAAGGTACAGATGGAATATCTTGGATTTTCAGGTAGCACTCCTAGTGGAGAAGATTTATATGTATTCAGATTTTCACGAACCGCAGCAGCAGAATTTTGTCAACGACATGAAACCAGATGGGGAAAACCAAAGTTATATGAATAGTAATGAAATAATGGCAGGATCAAAAGAGATAATGACTCATGCTCAAAGACAGGCTTTTTTGAAAACATCTCGTCTAGGAAAACTACTTGGAGTTACACATTTACTTCCTGAAGTTGAAGAAGTAAAAGAAGAAATATCAGAAAATTTACCACACGTAAAATTGGTAAAGATTTTGTACAATATGTTGACAACTTAACTTAAATGATTCTCTAACAAAGAAGCGATCGCTTCTGGATGAACTTTCTTGTATTGCTTTTTACCTAGCATTAAAACACAATTGGGGGCGCTGCTACAACGCTTTTGACAACCGGTATGTTCTATTGTGACTTTATCCGATAAACCGCGATCGCACAAAGTTTTTTCTAAGTCTGATAATAACCCCTTTCCGCCCCGTTTTATACAGCCAGATTTTTGGCAAACCATAATCTTGGCTTTAGGTTGAGGAAGTTTTTCTTGCAACAAACAAAAACCGATTGCTTGAATTTGATAAGCTTGCAGTTTCAGTTTATGATTGCGGGGGTTCAATTTACTAATGGCATCTATACGAATTTGTTCCCCAGGAACTAAAGATGAAGCTAGGGAACAACGTAAATTTTTAGGAATTTTAATCTTGATATTTCCAGACGCAATTCCTAGCTGTAAATGTTTATATTTGTTGCTTTTTTGGCTAACAAAACCTAGAAACTGCCCTTCAATATTTAGTTCCGATAATCTTAGATATTTTTCACCCATTTGTGATAACTCAATTTTTTTTCAAGATAAAATAAGAAGCCCCACTTGGCTGCGGTTAATAATGCTAATAAAGAAGGAAGAGGAAAAAATATTTTCTTACCTTTTACCTTCTTCATATTTTGTGAAACTTTAAGCCAGACGTTTAGCTTCCACAGTTAAAGGTAAACTACTTTTATCTGGTAATTCACTAAATTCTAATTCCCAACCATTAGCTAAAGTGAGAATTTTACCTGCTTCACCATCTGTTTGTTTGACTACTTCTTCTTCTAAGTCTTTTTTAGCGACGTAGACAACTAAAGTACCAGCATCATTCAACCGGAGCATTACTTTCATGTTTTTCCTCAGCAGATTCTAGTTCTCTTTTCCGACAACCAATGATGTACCCTGTGTCCAAAAAATGTACAGCATAGATATAATATGCTTGCAAAAATGTGCCGATGCTAGACACATAACCCACATCACCAATTCTTGCTAAAACTTCGCCAATTTCTCTACCGGGAAATGTTCCATCATTTTTGATTAGTTTTTTAACTCGGACTTTTTGACCAATTTCAAAAATCGGTTGTGAGTTCAGTTCTATTTCATCACCTTGCATGAGAATACCTTTTTTCGCTGACTAAATTTAATAATTCTTCTGTAGTGAGACTACGTTTTTTGAGAATAGATTGCTGACGGACTACATCTAAAACAGCTTGAGTTTCTTGAGAATTGAGAAAAATTCCATGCTGCTCTAATAAGTTAGATAATAAATGCCGACCAGAATGTTTACCTATTACTAAACGCCGTTCCCAACCCACATCTTCAGGAGCATAAGGTTCATAGGTCAGAGGATTTTTTAATACACCATCGGCGTGAATTCCTGACTCATGGGCAAATGTATTTTCTCCTACAATTGCTTTCCAAGGTTGAACATTAGTACCGGCAGCTCTAGCAACTAATTGAGATAGTTCTAATAAGTGGCGAGTTTCAATTCCTAAATCAATGCTATGGATGCATTTTAGAGCCATAATTACCTCTTCTAATGCTGCATTTCCGGCTCTTTCACCTAACCCATTGACAGTAGTATTTACAGATATAGCACCAGCTTTAATTCCGGCTAAGGCATTAGCAGTTGCTAGTCCAAAATCATTATGGGTGTGAATCTCAATAGGAATTGATAGAGTTGATACTAAATGCTTAACTTTTAGGTGAGTTTTGAAGGGATCAAGTATCCCAACTGTATCACAAAAACGAAATCGAGACGCTCCCCATTCTTGGGCTAAAAGAGCAACATCTTGGAGAAAATTTTCGTCTGCTCTTGAAGAATCTTCGCCTCCAACTGATACCCAAAGACCTTGATCTAATGCGAAGCTAATACAGTCTTTTAGTCTTTGTAAACTGACTCGCCATTGACCATGAAATTTAGCAGCAATTTGCACTCCAGACACAGGAATAGCAATATGTACTCGCTCTAGTCCACAGGCTATAGAAGCTTTAATATCTGATATTACAGCCCGATTCCAACCTAATAATTTAGCTTGTAAATCTAAGTTACGAATGGCAACAATGGCACGAATTTCTTCTTCCCCCATGGCGGGAATACCCACTTCTAATTCATGGACACCAATGGCATCTAAGAATTGAGCGATCGCTACTTTTTCTTCTAGGTTAAAAGCAACACCTGCCGCCTGTTCTCCATCACGTAATGTCGTATCATTAATCATGATTTGATACATTTTCAACATCCCTCTAGCGGAGTTTTCTTGTAATATCTTTGCGCCCTACAATTCCTCTTATGAGTAGATGTGTAATAAATAATTAATGGTGCAAATAAACCATAAATTATGATTTACGATCCTTAATTATTAATCAGTTATTTCCATTGTTTCTGTATGCTATGAAACCAAAAATATGTATATTTTTTTAAATATTTTTGGAGATTCCATTGGCAAACTTTGTGAGTAATAAATATCCCATAGAACCATTAATTAATCCAGTAAAAAATAACATACTCATGCCAGCAATTAAGGTAGTAATCATAATTTTGACCTCTTATTTTTACTGATAATTATTCATTTACTTTCAACTAAGCGTGTTCTGTAAGCCAATCAAAAATTTGATCTAGCTGTTGTAAATCTACTAAACCATATTGCCAAAGTAGCATTGGTAACGGTCCATGATTAAACTCAGGATGTCGCTTTGCTACCGCAATATCAGCCGTAGAAAGTGCTAGTTCTTTTTGAAGAAATTGCAGTAATTTCCTATCACTACTATTAATCATTATAAAGGGGCAAATCGAAATCAATATAAAGTACAAGTTATTCCCATAAGCAATGACTAATAATTTTAGTGTTAGCAAACTGGGTGAACCTAAGCTTAGATGAATTATCTCGAATATGCAAGATAATTTGTGAGCGAATAATGACTTGAGAATAATATTGTTGTTGACAATATTTATTTCAAAGTGGGACATAAACAATATTGACGTTATTTATCATCTTGATGATGACTTTTGAGAGTTTTTACTTGTTGTTCTAATTGTTCAATCCGGGAAAGCAAAGAACATATTACACCTGCTTCTATATCAGGTAATTTGCCATGTTCTAGAGGAGCAAGACGGTGATTTGACTTACGAGAAATAATCCTGCCAGGAATGCCAACTACGGTAGCATCTGGAGGTACATCACGTAAAACAATTGAACCTGCACCGATACGGACGCGATCGCTAATTTGAATATTTCCTAATACTTTCGCACCCGCACCAACGACAACATTATCACCTAAAGTAGGATGACGTTTACCGCTTTCTTTACCAGTTCCCCCCAATGTTACACCCTGATAAATGAGAGCATAATCTCCAACAATGGCAGTTTCACCGATGACTACACCCATACCATGATCAATAAATACACTTTTGCCAATTTTTGCCCCTGGGTGAATTTCAATTCCCGTAAAAAACCGTCCCAAATGGGAAATAAACCGAGGAATAAAACTCACTTGATGGAGGTGCAACCAATGGGCAAAACGATGTAAACACAGAGCATGAAATCCAGGGTAACAAAAGATGACTTCTAGCCAATTGTATGCGGCTGGATCACGCTCAAAAATGATCCGAAAATCACTGATTAATAGACTCAAAAAAGATTGAGATTCTTGATCTTTTTTTAGGACTGTATTTACAGCTTCGGATTTACTGATACCGTTTAAAGACTGTTGCATCGGTACTGTCAGATTAAAATAGCTTGTCCTGTTTTCATGCTTATATCAGATCAGTTTGCAGCAGACAAAATCAGGAGCAGCGATTAGATTTATTAAATTTATTAGGTTTGTACTCAATAGGTTTAAACCCCTATTTAACAGAACTTTACATTTTCTGTTGGCATAGGGGTACTAGCTTTTTATCATCGGGGTACTGGTATTTTTAGCTGATGGTTTCAGCTTCTTTGTACTCAACACTTCTGCCTTAGTATGTAAGACTTTGCATCTATTTAGGCAGGATATTTTGCCAGATATTAAGTTGTACTCATCGCTTGAGAATCGTTGCTTGGATGACAGTAAATATAGATTTTATGTATTACCTAATACTATTATTATTTTATGGGTTTGCTAGATGAAAACTGGATTTCTTTATTTTGTTTTCTGGTTTGTGGACAACTTGAGGCACAAGTTAATTGGATTCAGATCATAACCGTGCTAAAAACCACTAAAAAAATGTAGAGACGTTTCATAGAACGTCTTTACAAGGGTTTTAGATGATATACCTAACTGGTTAAACTGACTACACCAAAGCGGTAATATTTTTCGCAGTTTCAAAGAAGAAAGCGACATTTTCTTCTGGTGTTTCTGGGAGTACACCGTGTCCAAGGTTGAGGATATGTCCCCAGTTACCGGCTTTGCGAACAGTGTCCAAAACGCGATCGCGGATAAATTCCTTAGAACCAAATAATACACCTGGATCAAGATTACCCTGTACTTTTACGTGCTTGCCTAATCTAGCTCTAGCATCTGCCATATCTACTGTCCAGTCTATGGTGAGAATATCCGCACCAGAGGTGGCCATTCTTTCCAAAAGTCCAGCGCTACCCGTGACCAATAAAATTAATGGTGTGTCAGGATGGGTTTGTTTAACTAAATCAAACACCATCTTCTGGTAAGGTAGGGCAAAGGTATCATAATCTTGAGGGCTTAATTGTCCAGCCCAGGAGTCAAACATCTGCACCACTTGTGCGCCACAGTCAATTTGATAACGCACATAATCGGCAATGGACTCAGCCAACTTGGTTAATAGTTGATGCAGAATAGCTGGATCGGAGAAAGCCATGTTTTTGATGATGGAATAGGTTTTAGAACCCTTTCCTTCCACCGCATAAGCTGCCAAAGTCCAAGGAGCGCCCACAAAGCCTAAAACCGTTGATTTATCCCCTACTTCTTGGCGTAACGATCCCAAAATCGTCTTGATAAACGGTAAAGCAGTTTCAGGATTTAGAGGACGCAAGTTGTTAATTTGTTCTTGAGTGCGTATGGGCGAAAAAATAATCGGTCCTTTCCCTTCCGCAATATCCATATCAATCCCCATACCAGGTAAAGGGGTGACAATATCGGAAAACAAAATCACTCCGTCCGGTTGGAAAGCTCTCCAGGGTTGGAGAGAAACTTCAATCGCTACTTCAGGAATTTCTGAGCGTTCCCGAAAAGAAGGATACTTCTCTCGTAAATCCCGATACGCTTTCATATAGCGTCCTGCTTGTCGCATCATCCATACAGGGGGACGATCTACTTTTTCACCGCGAGCAGCTCTAAGGAGGAGCGGAACTGTTGAGGAAAGACCCATTTAACACTTCAGTATAATTCAACTTTTTCATCCTAAATTAAAGGACACCCTTGGGCAAGTGTCCCGGATTGTTATTGATAGTTATTGATATATCTTTACCATTTTGTACCCAGCTTGCCCATACCTGCGACTAGATACACCTTTTAAGGCATTTACTATTTGAGAAATAGACAGTTTTGGCGGGTACTCGATCAGTGCATGAACGTGATTATCTTCGCCATTAAACTCAAGCACTTGAAAAT
>JBJTTJ010000213.1:0-6048 GCA_046080125.1 Cuspidothrix sp. | reverse complement strand
CACGTAGATGTTTGGTCTGGAAATCACCCCTTTTACACTGGTACTCAGAAAATTATTGATACTGAGGGTCGTGTGGAACGCTTCCTCCGTAAGTATGGTATGTCCAGCACTCAAACTGGCGACGATAATCAAAAGTAGCTGGTTGGCTGTAGCTGTTGATAGCGTAGCGTGGTGTAAACCATGGACGACCCTGCATGATCGTGCTGGGTCGGTTGTCATTTAATGCTTGAGCCAACTTGTTATTTTTAAGGAGATTATTTAGTCATCATGGCAGAAACATATCTACTGGAGAAACTTAAATCTGTTGAACAAACTTTTAATGAATTAACACGGCGTTTAGCTGATCCTGATACTGCTAGTAATCCTGAAGAGTATCAAAAAATTGCTAAGTCTCGTTCTTCTTTGGAAGAGGTAGTTAATACCTATGAAACTTGGAAAACAGCCCAAGATGAATTGATCGGGGCGCGTCAGATACTCAAAGAGTCCAATGGCGATCCAGAGTTGCATGAAATGGCAGCTTTGGAAGTTAGTGAATTAGAAGAAAAACTGGAATATTTAGAAGGCCGTTTAAAGGTCTTGCTGCTACCCCGTGACCCCAACGATGATAAAAACATTATGTTGGAAATTCGCGCTGGTACTGGTGGTGATGAAGCTAGTATATGGGCAGGGGATTTACTGCGGATGTATTCCCGTTACGCTGATACCCAAGGTTGGAAAGTGAAGCTAGTCAGCGAGTCTTTGGGAGAAATGGGCGGGTTTAAAGAAGTAATTCTAGAAATTCAAGGCGATAGTGTTTACAGTAAGCTGAAGTTTGAATCTGGTGTACATCGTGTACAGCGCGTACCAGCAACGGAATCTGGGGGAAGGGTTCATACTTCGACTGCGACTATAGCAATTATGCCAGAAGTGGATGAAGTAGAAATCCATATTGACCCGAAAGATATTGAAATGAGTACGGCGCGTTCCGGTGGTGCGGGTGGACAAAACGTGAATAAGGTGGAAACTGCCGCCGATTTGTTTCACAAACCTACTGGTATCCGTATTTTCTGTACAGAAGAGCGAAGCCAGTTACAGAACAAAGAACGGGCGATGCAAATTCTCCGGGCTAAGTTGTATGAAATGAAGTTACGAGAACAACAAGAAGCTGTTACTTCTATGCGGCGATCGCAAGTTGGTACAGGTTCTCGTTCGGAAAAAATTCGCACTTACAATTATAAAGATAGCCGGGTAACTGACCACCGTTTAGGTCAAAACTATACTCTAAACCCCGTGCTGGAAGGTGATTTAGAAACAGTAATCCAATCTTGCATATCTCAAGATCAGCAAGAACGTTTAGCAGAATTAGCAACAAGTGTTTCTAGTAGCTAATTTACTGCATAAATATCTTAGAAAACCGCTTGTTGTTTTGTTTTGCACCCACAGGCGGTTTTCTTATGGGAAGAGGGGTAAATAGTAAATATAAATTTTCCGCAAGTTAGCGTAATCGAATCTTTCCGAGAACTCCTACTCCCATTAAACCCCTTTTGGTGATCCTTTTTGGCAAGCTATGATTTCAGGCGAGGTCTGATTTGCTTGATGCTAATGTTGATATCAAAATTTGTTGAAAAATTTATCTACTCTAGAAAGCCATGACTTTCTTAAAGACAGACTCTAGGCGATCTCTCTCTTCCGATTTCTCAAAATTTGATATATTTACATCAGACTTAGGCGCAATTGACTTTACAAAAATCAATAATTACTAAGCAATATATTAGGAGTAGCATAATGACAACTGAAAATCTTGGTTCTGATAGCAATCAATCTTCAAAGACAACCAATCAAGAAGATTTTTCACTAGATACTCTTCAATATACATATACTGGATTACTAGACGATGTAATGATTCGTTACTCCAACGAGTATTTGAATGAAAACTTTTTCAATAAAATGATTGCTAAGAATATCTTTTTTGGAGGAGGAATTTATATTAATGATGGTTATTTAGTTAATCATCCTATTGCAAGACAAAATTTATATGATGAAAATACCTTATTGCGAAGAATGTTGTCAGAAGGTTTTATTCATATTTTAACAAGAGCGGGAGATGCTGGGAGCTTATCAGAAATGCCTCAAAGAATGGCAGGACAAGGAATTCAATCCTTTCAGCAATTAGTTAATGGTGATGAGTGGGAAATATTTAGACCGAATTTTACTCGTATTGCTCAATCAGCTTTTCAAAAACGTCATGCTCGTCAATGGCCTAACCGAGATATGTCCTATGGATTTACGAAGTTAATGGTTAGAGCATTTAGTGAGGAAATTACTTCAAAGTTAGGACTAAGAAATATTAGTCGAGATGAATGGTTAAGAATTCGTGATGGTTTCCTAGCTCGTAATCCACAAGGTGGTGGACCTCGTGATAAATTGGAGAAATCTGCTCTAGATATACTTGGAGAACGTTCAGATTGGAGAACAGCTATGGACGAAATTATGACGATAGGAAATCAAGCCTATCACTATAATTTTGGCTTAACCCTCACAGATGAAGATGAATATGGGGTAGCTGTAGATACGACTCTAGGACCAGCATTTGATGAACTTTTAGAAACGACACAAGTAAATCGAGGACAGCTTGACAATATTCCTTTACTAAGATTACCCCAAGATGTACCTTTTGAACGTGGAGATTTATTTTTAGACTTTTTGGATAGTGCTACTCAAGCAGGACAAGCTAAATTAAATTATCTTCGGTCTTTAAGAAATGTAATTTCTAGTGAAAGTCGTAATTTTGATTCTCTGAGACAAGAATTAATTGAATCAACGGATGAGTATGTAAACAGAATAATTGAACTTCTTCATCCGTCTCTTGAACGGTTAGCACTTGAAAGAATGCGTGAAGAATTTGAAAGAATTCAGAATGAAAGTTTTACTGTAGGACTTCAAGAAGGAAGCCAAATAGGGACATTTGCTTCACCTTTTGCCTTTTTAACCATTAATATTAAAGAAACTGCCGAAAATATGGGACGACAATTTCTAGTGGAACGTTTTCAATTGACAGATGTTTCTCAAGAATTTGATCCGAGTGAGTCAATTATTCGTTTGGGTGATATTCGTCCTCAAATAGCATCCTTGGCATTTGATAAAGATGAAGCATCAAATTTTGTTGAGGATATTCCTTCCTTCTAAACCCACATCTTAAGGGGATTGACTATTATAGTCATCAATCAAACAGATCCTTTTGATTTTGGTAGAATATTGCAACGATAATTAAATAAATCTTCTTGCGAAGATTCAAAAAGGTTATAGGCTTCATTGAAGATACGTTGAGTGGCTTCTTCACGGGATAAATCTGCCACTGAGCCTAACCATTCTCCAAATAGAGGATGAATTTGAGATAATGCTGTTAGTCCAAGTTGTACTAAATGTTTTTGACGAAAGCGAATCACTTCTAATTCTTTATTGATTCTGATTTGATGATACCATTGATCGTTAGCAGCCTTTTCTTCAGCATTAATCACTTCATCGGCTCGAAACCAAAGAGGAGGATGAGTATCTTCTCTCTTTATTTTTATTTTCTTATCATAAAAATATGACTCATCTTCTAATAATTTATATTGATGTAATGACAGTGGAAATAAAGTACAAGCAATGGCTGTTTTTATAAATTCAAGGGAATAAAAATGACCAGTAGAGACAAATTTTCTATGTAATTTCCCAAAAATCTTACCTAATGCCCAACGATCTGCTTCAATTTCCATAGCATGGTAGGGAATTGGATGTTTAATAAGGGTTTCTGATGCGTCATCGTCAATATCAACAGCTAAAAACTCATCAATAATTTCTAATGATTCATCTGATTGTCTAAATAGACTGAGATGACCACATAATATATGTGCAGTTTCATGTAGCCAAAAGAAACTTATTGCTGTTTCAAAACATTGATAGAAAATCGCTTTCTGAATTGAGTTATACAATTTTAATTCATTATAGAAATTTGGCTCTAACTCTGACAAAGTAACGTCATTGACAAGCTTATCTATGTCATTAATATCATGTCTGAGATGTGATAAAAAATGTTTATCTCTCCAGATTGAGTAAGATAAATCTAATAAATTTTGAATTGTTCCAAATTTAATTGTCACAAAATAAGTATTACCTCGGCGAATAGCAAAAGCTCCCATTTTTTGAGCAGAGAGACAAACCAAAGCTAAAACTTGTCCATTATCTAATCCTATTAATAGTGCATCCGATGTTTCTTCTAATTCTGCTCCACGAAAAAGATTTGTAGCAACATTTAATGAGAGAGACACAAAACGGTTATCTTCTCGCTTAATTGGATAGCTATGTTCGTGACGAGGACAATCGCAAAAGGTGATTAATCCTCTTACATCTTGTTCATAAGAATTAGATAATGTCATTGGATTGCGGTAAATTATTTTGTTGCATGATACTACTCACCTTATACGCATTTACAGCAGTTATTGAGTAATGTAATATTCAGCAAGTATAATCTTGACAGTAGCAGTGTTTTCTTTAT
This sequence comes from Cuspidothrix sp., assembly GCA_046080125.1. Taxonomy (GTDB): domain Bacteria; phylum Cyanobacteriota; class Cyanobacteriia; order Cyanobacteriales; family Nostocaceae; genus Cuspidothrix. Next base: position 1,532 of record JBJTTJ010000213.1, on the reverse strand, counting down.
AGTATTCGACTAATTGTTTAAGTGCTGATGCACTAATTTTTCCTGTTTCTTGAAGGATCATGTTTTTAATTGCTTCAGGAAATTCTTTCTGAGACAGTAACAGTACCATATTATGTAGTCCAAGAGCATTTGCTTTTTTTTCTGAATACCATTGTTTTTGTGGGGCAGAAAAACTATTTTCTTCCACAGTGGCTATTCTTTCCGCAACATAGCGATTTTTTTCATCAGATATAGTATGTTTATAGTTATAATAACGAATGAATTCCCATCCAGAATCAGTTCCTTCTATTAATAAACCATACCCCTTAAATGGCAGTTGATATAATAGCCGAAATTTTTGCAATAGATGAATATGAATCTCTGATTGCTCATCATCATCAATATCTACTCCTAAAGAATTGGGAGATCCTTCAAATTCAAAGGTTACTAAATTTTTCTCACTTTTAAAAAGAATTATCTGATTCCATTCTTGAACTAGTTGGATAATAGACAGAATACTTGATAAGCTTCCTCCCAGTTTTCTAATTTCTTGATCTCGAATTACATCAGCCGGACCTCGTGTAGAATCAGCTACTTCAATAAAAATAGTTTTGAAATAATTAAATTCCTCTTCGATGTTAATGTTAGATTTTTCAAGATTAATTGATAATAAATACCTGTCAAAATCTATATTTAATCCAATACCTAAAGTTTTCGTATGTTCTAAAATTTGTTCGACATATTTCGTATAATTTGTAATTTCTTCCATTGTCTCCATAACAATAGACGGATTTTCTTGTTCAAAAGCTTGACGAAAAACCTGAACTACCTCTTTTTGTCGAAAAAGTTGAAGAACAGCTTTTGGTTTATCAACACCGTATTTAACAAGACTATGTATATACACAACACTAAATTTATTCTCTGGATGTTCAGGCTCTAAACCCAGTTTTTTTAGTGCAGCCTGAACCCTTTCACTGCGATCTAATTGTTTTTTGATTGGTTGAAACGAAAATCCTAAAATAACTTTTATAACAGGCTCTAAAAAGTCTACCATAATTAATACCTTAGCCAAAAAGGGTATAAAAAGAGGGCTGATGTAGCATAGTTATAGTCTTCCACAACGATAACTAGAAAACCAGACACAGAACATATTTGACATCCTAACATTATTATAATGCCTCCTACTAGAAATAAAAGTGACAACAATACGTTAGTTAACCTCGATCAACTCAATAAGTATTTTATGCTACAAAATTTTTGGCGTGTTTTATAGAAATCGCTCTTTGGGAAAAACTTTTTGGTTTACTGATATAGCGGTATGCACTTGAATGAGATGAATTTACCTAAAAAACTATACACCAAAGGACTTTCAACTCTGTTCCCTGCTGTATCAGGCTTAAGGACTAAATACCTTAAACCATTTATTTAAAACTGTATTGATTGTTTGCTTAATTTGATGTTTACGATTCCATCTTTCAAAGGCAATTTCATAATCTTCCCCTTTAGTTTGAAAAGTATTCCAAATATCTAAAGATATAGCTAATCCACAACCT
>JBJTTJ010000212.1:0-4628 GCA_046080125.1 Cuspidothrix sp. | reverse complement strand
GATAACTTTCCCGTCTAAATCATTGAGGATTGTTTCAACTTTGGTTTTAGTCCCCTCATAAATCTTATTAATATCACCAGCAACTTTTGCCCGTGCTTGTTCATCTTTGCCTTTAGTTCCTACCTGTTGTTCTCCTACCTGTCCCAGATTTTGATTCCGAATACCGTGCATTCCTTGAAGATGCTGTTGTGCAGTAGCTTCAGCCGTTGCCTTAGCATTGGCTATGATTCCTTGTTCTTCTTGACGATATTTAGCAGGTCCTTGTACAGTCTCAGTTTGAGCTTCTTTTTTAGCTGTTAGTGCGGCTTGGAACTCTGGCTGATTAGATTTTGCTAACTGCTCCTCGGTAACATTGGCATTAGCCATTTGTTGGTCAAGATTTTGACTTTCTTGTTGTAGAGGTGCTTCAATTTCACCTTGACCTTTAGATTTAGGTGCAGCTTTATCTGCACCAATATTTACTGGTGCTGTTCCCGGATTATTTGCGGTTAAAGGCGTTACTTTTTTGGTTTCAATCCCACTAGTATCTGGTTTAGCTTTGGTTTTCTGTTCTAAATCACCTTGTGATTCTTTCTTTTCTTCTTTAACTTGACCACTTAAATCACCTTTGACAGAATCTAATTTATTGCCATTCTTAAACTCATCCGCTTCTTTAAGATTTTTAGGAGCCATATCCGCAATGCGCTCCATCAGTTTAACTTTCAAAGCCCCAGCATCAAATCCTGAAGTTTCAGCTTGTCCCATCTCACCCACTTGGTTAGCTTGCGCTTTGCTCTCTACTTCATTTCCAGGGGGTTGAGCCGCATCTTGCGCTTCCTGGGCTTCAGTATTAGCTGGTGGGTGTTCTTTTTGCTTAACAGCTACTTGTTTTGTATTATTAATTACTGCTTGAAATTCTGGATCAGCTTCCGGGGAAGCAGGGGCTTTTTCACCATTACCCGTTACTGATCCTGTTGCTTTAGTTGTTATATTATTTACATTTTTGCTTAGTAATTGTACGTTATCTTGTCTTGTTATTTCTTCCGGTAATCTACCTTGAGGTTGATCTTGAGCCTGGGAACTGGTTTTTAGCGAATTAGCGTTATTATCTTTTATATCTGGCTGTTTTTCCCGATTTAATGCCGTACTTTTGCCAGATTCTACTTTCTTATCATCTTCATCTTTTGGTGGTAGTTCTGCTATTCCATTCCCTCCTCCTGCTGGTGGGGTAGATGTTGTTTGCTGGTTTTCTGTTGTTGCTTGATTTTGTTGTTCGCTGTTTTCAGAATTTTCTACTTCATCCGTTTGATTTTGGTTATCCCCTTCCATTTGCTGGGTAATTGTTTGGGGACTTTCCCCCAGTGGGAGAGTTTGCCCATTATCAGTAGATTTTCTGTATAGTTTGTTTAATTTCGCTTCTGAATTGAGAGATTTTCTCTGTACAGAATTGCCATTTTGTTGAATAACATGAGTTAACTCATGTGCCAATAATTCCTTACCTGTGCTACTTCCAGGAGAATATTCACCCTGACGGAAGAAAATATCTTGTCCTGTGGTAAAGGCGCGAGCTTGTATAGATTTATTTAATTTATCAGAATTACCATCAGTGTGAACACGCACACTTCCGAAATCAGCACCAAACGCTTGTTCCATTGGTTGCTTGATATCATCAGCTAGGGGTTGTCCACGACCACGGGACTGTTTAATTGATGTTTCTAAATCTGAAGTTGCAGCTATTCCACCTGTACCTCGAAGACACTGCACCATTAACTTCATTTGTACTGGTTCTTCGTCTTGTGCTTCTTCCTCTGGCATTTGTTGACGTTGCAACCAGGCAAGATGGGAATTATACACAGATTTCATCTGTAATTCCTCTTCCTCTGGCATTTGTTGACGTTGTACCAAAGGCGTAACAAAATTAACCAGAGGTTTCATTTGTAAATTTGTATCTTCTTTTTCCTCTGATATTTCCTGACGTTGGAGAGAATGACGGTTAACAGGTTGCGCCATTCTTCGCATTACCTGTTGTGCAATACTATCCGCTTGCTGCTCGTAAAAATCTCCGGGTTGACTGATGGAAAGTTTTGCTTGGGGACGCAGTGATATTTTACTGATATCGTGGGTGAGAGGTTCGTTAGCAGTTTCTACCTCTGGGGTTGCTTGGGGCACAATGTTCAATGACTCCAATCCGAAGCCCCGTGTTGGCTGTTTTAGCGTTGGTATGGAGACAGAAGTGTTAGCTTTTTTGTTCTGGCTTACCTGTTCCCTCATTTCGCGCTCCTGATACCCAATCGGTGATGTGGTTGAATATTTCGCCAGTTACAAGTATCTTATGATAATGCGATCGCGCTCAGTCAGTAATTAGCCTAAAGTCTATAGTCTGTTGCAGGGCAGGGCGTTTTCATTCTCCAAAATTGCGATCGGTAAGATCAAAATCTGCTGCCTTGGTACAAAAAACTGAAATTTTGGATAATAATTCCATTTAATCCAGATTTCTAAGCTTGTTGTTTACTTAGGGCAATGATTGTCTCTACTGTAAAATCAGAAATGTTATCTAAAGTAGGAAGTTGATCATTTCCTGCATAAATTAGGGGTAATTCCTGTTTTTCCCAAACCCAAATTTGTCGGCGTTGAATGTCAATTAACCAAGCAAGCAGAGTCCCGTTGCTTAGGCAATGCAAAATTTTACTTTGTAGATCTAACATACTTTGATTGGGAGAGCGAATTTCAATTAGCCAGTCGGGTGAACCTTGAAAGGGTCCATCTTCATCGGAAAGTCGATCGCGTTGAATAATGGCAATGTCAGGAACAGGAGAAAGGGGTGGAACAATGCAGCGGAGTTCTGGAATGGCTTCGTAAGATTGGGTTCGGTTATTAATTTGGTTAACTAGGTTACGTTGAAGACGGGAATGAAAAAGGCTGGGCATCGCTTTTTGTTGGGCTTTCCCTTGAATAAACTCCCAGGCGGGTGAGCTTTCAATGTTGGGTTGTTGGAGAAAGGTTTCTAGGTTGTCTAGGGTTTTTGTACGAGGAGGGGATTGCATTGTAAATTTATGATTTACTGGTAGTTAATTTACAAATCATTTTTCCGCTTGCTTGTTTATCGCCTCAATACCTTTTTGAATTTGAGAGTCTGGCTTTTTGGAGTATTCGTTATAGAACCCAGAGTGCTTACCTCCTTGTTTTGCAATATGATATGAATCATTGATCTAATATACTGTTAAATTTGACCTTTAGAGATTCATTTCCATATTGCTACCGATTAATCTTTTTCAAATCGGATAATCGAAACCATGTTGGATCTGTATAATTATTACCTACCACTGTCACTATCACTTGATCGCCAATGGATATTTCTCGATCACGAGTTTCATTGGTTCTCCAAGAAAATTGGAGTTCATGGACTGGAAGGTCGGATGCTACGTTAGCTGGTTCTGTTTCTTCCACTTTTACAGTTAGGTAAGTATAGAGACTTTTCACCTTTACTGTTTTGCTGCGATCTGCAATATTAAACTGTGTAACTGTTCCCGTTACCTTAAACCTGACATTAGGGATATCCTCTGTTGGCATCACAATAATCCTGTTTGATGGTTGGTAAGTTTTTAGATTGGGATGTACTTCCAGCTCTGGAGACCGAGAACACCCTATCAAAATTGCAGATTGAAATATATAAAGCCATATTTGCTTCATGGATTACTTACTCATGATGTTCGCCTGATTCTAGCGGTGCTACCATTACAGATTTGTCTCCCCTCTTTTTCATTTGATAAAGGTCTTTATAAAGAGCATTCGGTAGACAAATTCCCCACGATGATCCACCAGGTGCAACCTGACCGGCACTACGGACAGATTCTACAGCAAAAGTCGTGCAATTGAATGTATAGAGGTTGTAGTTAGCACTACGTTTTGAGTTCACATAAGACAGCAGAGAACCAACCTGAGCTTGAGTCAGATCATACTCCTTTGTCCCTTTAGGCGTATGCGCTGTATCTGGTTCTTCAACTCGTCCTGGGACATTTTTCCATGGATTCATTGAGAAGCCTGTATGTGCTGGATTGGTACTTGCTCCCGCACCCGGAGTTTGTCCGTGATCAACCCTTTGTTGTTCTTCTGTTGTGAAATCCTGGGCTCTGGTTACCAGTGGCCAAAATCCGAAGGCGGTAGAACCAGATTTGAGTAAACCCTGAGTTGGTTCACTTATACTGCCAGGAATTTTCTTCCTGTTAGTATATTCTAGGCTCACCCAAGAATGTCCGACTCTAGCTTCATTAAGCTCTTTAAAACTTAGATTGCTACGATTCGTTGTTTCCGTGTCTGTGTGCAATTTTAGTTTAGCCACTGGTGCTGGCAGTTCTTCTTTCCCTGGAACTTCTTGACGTTGCAATGTACTAATATCCAGAGGTTTGATTTGCAGTTCTTCCTCTACCTCTGGCATTTCTTGACGCTGAATCGCCTGACGATTTCTAGACAGTGCCATTCTTCGCATTACCTGTTGTGCAATACTATCTGCTTGCTGTTCGTAAAAATCTCCGGGTTGACTGATGGAAAGTTTTGCTTGGGGACGCAGTGATATTTTACTGATATCGTGGGTGAGAGGTTCGTTAACAGTTTCTACTTCTGGGGTTGCTTGAGGCGCAATGTTCAATGAC